>NZ_AKJI01000047.1:0-194987 GCF_000282415.1 Pseudomonas sp. GM60 | reverse complement strand
CCAGCCAGTGGCTGGAGCCGTTTCGTGGTGTGTTCGGCGACGAGCGCGCAAGTTACGCCGAGGCGCTCGACCGGCATTACCAGCAAGGCGCGCCGCTCGACTGGCAGCAACATTTCGTCAGCGCCTACGCCACGATGCATCCCTGGGAAGACTGGGCCGAAACCTGGGCGCATTACCTGCACATGATGGACGCGGTGGACACCGCCCTCGGCTTCGGCATGAGTGCGCGGGAAATGGATTTCGACTACCAGCCATTCCCGTCCAGCACCCTCTATGATCCGCAGCATCCCGGTGGCGCGGCGTTCCTGTCATTCGTCAATGCGTGGATCGAACTCGCCGGCATGCTCAACGAACTGTCGCGCAGCATGGGCCAGCCGGATTTCTACCCGTTCGTATTGCCGCCGGCGGTGATTGCCAAGTTGCACTTCATTCATCTGGTGATTCAGCAGGAGGGCGGCAGGGCGGATGAAGTGGTGCAAGACCTGTAGGCGCCCGCGCTCTTTTCAGGACTGCGCATGTCCTTGAAGCCGCTCATATTTTTTAATCCGCCCGAACGGTTGTAACTTCGCCTCAGATAGGTACAATGGCGCGGCTCGCCGTCAGGTGAGCGTCGTTATGGTGACCCCATCGGTCCCCCCGCAACGATTACCCGTGAACCTGGTCAGATCCGGAAGGAAGCAGCCACAGCGGGAACATTGTGTGCCGGGGTGTGGCTGGTGGGGTTGCCTCCATAACGCACCGCGAGCCTTCTCTCGCGTTTTTCATCAAAAAATACCGTCTTGTTGCTCTGCCATGGATTTCGTCCAGGGCGGATTTTTCGTCGTTTCCGTTTTGAAAACAGGCGCAAAAAAGGAGGCCGACCTGTCGAATCACGACAAGTCGGCCTCCTTTTTCATTTCTGCCACTAAGGCTTGGACATGGCCTGGTCAACCGCTGCAATCAGCTTTCCCAGATCCTTCGGGGTGGCTTTGTGGATGACTCCGAACAGGTACGCCCGCTGTTCATCCTCATCGCCCAAATCTGCGAAGAAGGCTTTCAGTTTCACCCCCAGCACGCCGGCAAGCAGGAACAGGGCTTCCACGCTGGGGGTGTAGGTGCCGGTTTCAAAACGGCTGATGGTTTTCGGGTCAAAACCGGTTTTTTCGCCGAGTTCAGCCTGAGTAAGCCCCGCGACCTTGCGGTAACGCCGAATGGCTGAACCCAAACTTGAAATTTGCATCGCTCAATTCCCATTTAGAATCAAGAACTTAACGATAGATTTTTGCATTAGACAACTGCATGATCCATCACCTTGCTTTGCAAAATGTGATGCATTTCGTAGAATTGCCTCCTCCAAAGGGTATTTGGTGACCTGTTTGCGTAAGTTTGGCTGATGCGAAAGAGCCAGTGCGGTGCTCCCTTGAACAATAAGTGGAGTGCTGAAGCCTCCCTGAAGCCTTGCAAAATGTTATCGAAATCGTTGTTGCTGCCCTTTGTCCGGGTCTTTGAGCCTAGTTGATCTTCGGCGGCCAAAGGGCCATCAATCGCTGTTCCTGGAGTGATCACGTGGCTCTGCGCAGTACGAATCAAAACATCTCTTCCGGGCATTTTGCGCTGGTCGAGCGGTACCACCGCTAGCGACAGTGAGCCTGACTCATGGATGAGAAATACCGCAGGGCCGTGGACGCCGCCGCAATCTTTTCCGAGACCGATCTGACCGGCCGGATTACCTACGTCAACGATCAGTTCTGCGCCGTCTCCGGTTACAGTCGCGAAGAACTGCTCGGGCAGAACCATCGCCTGCTCAATTCCGGCCTGCACTCCGCTGATTTCTTCGCGGGCATGTGGCGCACCATTGCGCTGGGCAATGTCTGGAAGGGCGAGATCTGCAATCGCGCCAAGAATGGCAGTCTGTATTGGGTCGAAAGTACGTTGGTGCCGCTGCTGGATGACGCCACCGGGCGGATTCATCGTTACCTGGCGATCCGTTTCGACATCAGCGAAAAGCGCCAACTGCTGCATTCCCTGCAATGGCGGGTCGGTCATGACGTGCTGACCGGGCTGCCCAATCGCGCGTTTCTCTCGGACCTGCTGGATCAGGCGCTGGCGTTCTCGCGTGAGGAAAACATCCCGCTGGCGGTGTGCATGCTCGACCTCGACGGCTTCAAGGCGGTCAACGACGGCTACGGGCATGCCAGTGGCGATCTGTTGCTGGTCGAGGTGGCCAAGCGTTTGCGCGACATTGTTCGCGGCGAGGATGTGGTGGCGCGGCTGGCCGGTGACGAGTTCGTGCTGGTGTTGCGCTATGTACGTGATGTGCCGGAGTTGCGCGCGGCGCTGAACCGTGTGCTGGGCGCGATTTCGGCGCCTTACCAGTTGCGGGGCAAGACCCTGAATGTATTTGCCAGCATCGGCGTCACCCTGTTCCCCGATGACAATCAAGATGCCGAAACCTTGCTGCGTCACGCCGATCAGGCGATGTATGTGGCCAAGCAGAGCGGGCGCAATCGCTTTCATTTATTCGACGTGTTCCGGGATCGAGAGGTCAAGGCCACTCACCAGACCGTCGAACGGGTTCGGCAGGCGTTGGCCGCTGGCGAGCTGCGTGTGCATTTCCAGCCGAAAGTGAACATGCGTCGTGGTGTCGTCGTCGGCTTCGAGGCGCTCTTGCGCTGGGAGCATCCGCAACATGGCATGGTGCCGGCCCGGGAATTTTTACCGATGGTGGAGGAGACGGACCTGATCATCGATATCGGTGAATGGGTGATGGATCAGGTGTTGATGCAGTTGGACCGTTGGCAGCAAGCGGGGCAGGGCTGGCCGATCAGCGTCAACATCGCCGCCCGGCATTTCCAGCGAGCGGATTTCGTCGACCGGCTCAGGCAGGTGCTCGCCCGGCATGCCCGGGTCGCGCCGCAGATGCTGGATCTGGAAATCGTCGAGTCGGTGGCGATAGAAAACATCCAGCATGTCAGCGCCTGTCTGCAGGCCTGTCAGGCGCTCGGCGTGCAGTTTTCACTGGGCGACTTCGGCACCGGTTATTCGTCCTTGAACTACCTCAAGCGCTTGCGCACCCAGACCATCAAGATCGACAGGTCGTTTATCCGCGACATTCTGCATGATCGCGACGACTTGGCCCTCACTACCGCAGTGATTGGCCTGGCCCGCGCGTTTGGCCGACAAGTGATCGCCGAAGGGCTGGAAAGTATCGAGCACGGCGAGCTGTTGATGCAGTTGGGGTGCGACGTTGCCCAAGGTTATTTCATTGCCCGGCCGATGCCGGCGGTTGATGTGCCGGGCTGGGTCGAAGGTTTTGTCGCACCGGCGCAATGGCGAGCGCTCGATCAAACAGTCTGAGGCTGTCAGACCTATGAAGATCAAATGTGGGAGCGAGCCTGCTCGCGATGACGGTGTGTCTATCACGCAAGTGCTGGCTGAAAGTACGCAATCGCGAGCAGGCTCACTCCCACAGGTTCAGGGTTTGCCGACATAAAGCCGGATAATGTCATCGATCTCCCCGGACATTTTCATCCTCAGCAACGTGCGCAGGATGCGTTGCACAGGCACTTTCGGGTCGTTGCGCACGTAACAACCGACACTCTGCACTTGCAGCACCGCAACGCCTTGCAGTTGCTGCTCAGGCAGCAGGCGCTGATTGAACCAGTCCAGTGTCCATTGATTGCTCACGGCATAGCGGTAGCGTCCGGCCATGAGTTTTTCCAGGACCTGTTCCTGATTGCGCGCGTCCTCGCGAAGCAGGCGCCCGGCGTCGAACAGCGGTTGCAGGGTGGGGTAACTGTAGCCGAGCACCGTGCCGATGGATTGTTGTGGCAAATTCGCCGGATCGATTGAGGTCTGCAACTCGTGCCGGCTGATCAGCACGTCCGGCTGGGTCCAGAGCGGAATGCTCCAGATGTAGTCCCCGGACTGGTTTGGCGACCACGTTTGTGCGGCGTAGCAGCGGACATCGATCTCGCCGTGCTCCATGGCATTTTGCACCCGGGCCCGCGGCAGTACGTGAAACTCGGCCGGAACGCCAACCTGGGTCGCGAGGCTGACCATCACGTCATGCAGGATGCCCTGGGTCGGCTGGCCTTGATAAAGCTGCACCATCGGCATCGCCCAACTGTCGGGCACCACGAAGCGCAGCGGCGCGTTGGCAGCCATGACGTTCAGACTCATCAACAGCAGTGCCCCCAAGGCCAGCCGCATAAACGCTCCGCTATCGATGAAAATCGAGCCGATAAAAATCACCGCAAGTGCAGCTTAGCCAGATTAGACGAGCGCGCCGGATGCAATTTTGGCCTTGCTCCGCTAGCATTAGCCGCTTCTGCTTCCCAGTGGCGATGGTTTTCGATGAGTTATCAGGTTCTTGCACGTAAATGGCGTCCGCGCTCGTTCCGCGAAATGGTCGGCCAGACCCATGTGCTCAAGGCTCTGATCAATGCCTTGGACAGCCAGCGGCTGCACCACGCTTACCTCTTTACGGGCACGCGCGGGGTCGGCAAGACCACCATCGCGCGGATCATCGCCAAATGCCTGAACTGTGAAACGGGTATCACTTCGACGCCGTGTGGCGAGTGTTCGGTGTGCCGCGAGATCGATGAAGGCCGTTTCGTCGACCTGATCGAGATCGACGCCGCGAGCCGGACCAAGGTCGAGGACACCCGCGAGCTGCTCGACAACGTGCAGTACGCCCCGAGCCGCGGGCGCTTCAAGGTCTACCTGATCGACGAAGTGCACATGCTTTCCAGCCATTCCTTTAATGCGCTGTTGAAAACCCTCGAAGAGCCGCCGCCCTACGTCAAGTTCATCCTGGCGACCACCGACCCGCAGAAACTTCCTGCAACGATTCTGTCGCGGTGCCTGCAGTTCTCGCTGAAGAACATGACCCCTGAACGGGTGGTCGAGCATTTGACCCACGTGCTGGGCGTCGAAAACGTACCGTTCGAAGACGACGCGCTGTGGCTGCTGGGCCGTGCCGCCGATGGTTCGATGCGCGATGCCATGAGCCTGACCGATCAGGCGATTGCCTTCGGTGAAGGTCGGGTCATGGCCGCCGATGTACGGGCGATGCTTGGCACGCTCGATCACGGTCAGGTTTATGACGTTCTGCACTCGCTGATCGAAGGCGACGCCAAGGCGTTGCTCGAGGCTGTCCGCCATCTGGCGGAGCAAGGTCCGGACTGGAACGGTGTGCTCTCGGAAATTCTCAACGTGCTGCACCGTGTCGCCATCGCCCAGGCCTTGCCTGAAGGCGTCGACAACGGTCACGGCGACCGTGATCGGGTGCTGGCGTTGGCCCAGGCCTTGCCGGCCGAAGACGTGCAGTTTTATTACCAGATGGGCCTGATCGGCCGCCGCGATTTACCGCTGGCGCCGGACCCGCGCGGCGGCTTCGAAATGGTCTTGCTGCGGATGCTCGCGTTCCGCCCGGCAGACACCGCGGATGCGCCGAGGCAACCGCTAAAGCCAGTGGGGATCAGCCAGGCCACAGTTGATTCCGCAAACTCAGTGGCTGCCGCGCCGGTTGTTGCGCCGGTAGTCGCTGCGGCAGTTGCACCGGTTGTTGCCGCGCCGGTCGCGCCGGTGGTTGCTCCCGAGCCTGAGCCGGTTGCGGCCGTTGTCGTGCCGGAACCGGTCATCGTGCCGGAGCCCGTTGTTGCGCCGGTAGCGGTCGAAGCGGTCGTCGACCTGCCGTGGAATGATCCGGTAGAGCCCGAAGTCGTCCAGCAGCCGGCCGTCGAGCCGGTGCTGGAAACCGCCGCTGAACAACCCGAATTGCCCCCGATGCCGTTGCCGACGCCTGACAGCGTGGTGCCAGACGCGCCGGAATGGGCCGCTGCGCCGATCCCGGAACCTTCCGTGGCCGACGTCGACGCCGCGACACGGGGCATCGACCCCGACGACGAGCCGCCGCTGGATGAGGACTACATCGAACCGGACATGGATTCGGCGTACAGCTATCTCGACGAATTGGCGAGTGAACACGCCGCCGAACCCGCGCCGGAACCTGAACCTGAGCCGGCCGCGATGCCCGCCACCGGTCTGGCCCTGCAATGGCTGGAACTGTTCCCGAAACTGCCGATTTCCGGCATGACCGGGAGCATCGCCGCCAACTGCACGCTGATCTCCGTGGAGGGTGACCACTGGCTGATGCACCTGGACCCGGCCCATAGCGCCTTGTTCAACGCGACCCAGCAACGTCGTCTCAACGATGCGCTGAACCAGTTTCACGGGCGCACGCTGACCCTGAGCATGGAGCTGATCAAGCCCGAGCAGGAGACCCCGGCCCAGGCTGCATCCCGGCGCCGTGCCAACCGTCAGCGCGAGGCGGAAGAGTCGATCCACGGTGATCCGTTCATCCAGCAAATGATGCAGCAGTTCGGTGCGGTGGTCCGTAACGATACTATTGAACCTGTCGAAGCCCTGGTCAGTCAGGGCTAATAACTGAAGGCGTTCGGCCGAAAGGGCCGGGCGCTGTTTTTATCCAAGTACTTTGAGGTGATTCCCATGATGAAAGGTGGCATGGCCGGCCTGATGAAGCAGGCGCAGCAGATGCAGGAAAAAATGGCCAAGATGCAGGAAGAGCTGGCCAACGCCGAAGTCACCGGCAAGGCCGGTGGCGATATGGTCACCGTGGTGATGACCGGTCGTCACGACGTCAAGCGCGTGACCATCGATCCAAGCCTGGTCGAAGGCCTGAGTGAAGACGACAAAGAGATGCTGGAGGCCGTATTCGCCGCCGCCGTCAACGACGCCGTGCGCAAGATCGAAGCCAACAGCCAGGACAAAATGTCCGGCATGACCGCTGGCATGCAACTGCCGCCGGGGATGAAGCTGCCGTTCTGATTCGCCAAAGCGCGTCGGATGAGCTACAAAAAAATGCCAGGCATTGCGCCTGGCATTTTTGTTTCTGTCTGTTGGAGATGTAGTGTCTGTGGGGACGCCTTCGCGGGCAAGCCTTGCTCCTACAAGTGCTATGCAATACCTGTAGGAGCGAGGCTTGCCCGCGAATAAGGCGACTCGATCTTCGCTAAGAAACATCGAACACCCGACCGCCACAAAGGTCTGCTTCCCTATACCGCCAAATTCATCGATCAAAGGAGACGCTCACATGCCACAAGCATTGACCCTCAACCAACGTATCGTCCTGGCGTCCCGCCCGGTGGGCGCACCGACGCCGGAGAATTTTCGCCTGGAGCGGGAAGCACTGCCGGACCTGGCGGATGGCCAGATATTGCTCAAAACCCTGTACCTGTCGCTGGATCCCTACATGCGCGGCCGCATGAGTGACGCGCCGTCCTACGCGGCGCCGGTGGCAATCGACGAGGTGATGACCGGTGGCGCCGTCAGCCGTGTCGAGCGCTCGCTGAATCCGAAATTTCAGCAAGGTGACCTGGTCGTCGGCGCTACCGGGTGGCAGAGCCACAGCATCAGCGACGGTCGTAATATCATTCCGGTGCCGTCCGGACTGCCGAGCCCGTCGATGGCGCTGGGTGTGCTCGGCATGCCGGGCATGACCGCCTACATGGGCTTGATGGACATCGGCCAGCCAGCCTCCGGAGAAACCCTTGTGGTCGCGGCGGCGTCCGGTGCGGTGGGTTCGGTGGTCGGGCAAGTGGCGAAGATCAAAGGCCTGCGTGTGGTCGGCGTGGCCGGTGGCGCGGACAAGTGCCGCTACGTCGTGGACGAGTTGGGTTTCGATGCCTGCATCGACCACAAGAGTCCCGACTTCGCCGATGAGCTGGCTCAGGCGTGTCCCCAGGGCATCGACATTTATTACGAGAACGTCGGTGGCAAGGTATTCGACGCGGTGGTGCCGTTGCTCAACCCTAAGGCGCGGATTCCACTGTGCGGCCTGATCGCTTCCTACAACGCCAGCGAGGCGCCGACCGGTCCGGATCGCCTGCCGCAATTGCAGCGCACCTTGCTGACCAAGCGTGTGCGGATTCAGGGCTTCATCGTGTTCGACGACTACGGTGATCGTCAGCCGGAATTCGTCAGCGCCATGGCGCCGTGGGTGCGCGACGGCAAGGTGAAATTCCGTGAAGATGTGGTCGAAGGTCTCGAGAATGCGCCCGAGGCGTTCATCGGTCTGCTGGAGGGACGCAACTTCGGCAAACTGGTGGTGCGCGTCGCGCAGGACTGAGTATTTGACGCTAAAGAGAGGCGCGGGTATAAACCGCGTCTCGTTGTTTTGTCGGACGTTTCCCCATGAGCTTCAGCCCTTTGATTCGCCAACTGATCGATGCCCTGCGAATTTTGCCAGGTGTGGGTCAGAAAACTGCCCAACGCATGGCGTTGCAGCTGCTCGAGCGTGATCGCAGCGGTGGCTCGCGACTGGCCCTGGCGCTCAGCCAGGCGATGGAAGGGGTGGGGCATTGCCGGTTGTGCCGCACGCTGACCGAAGACGACCTGTGCCCGCAATGCGCCGATAACCGCCGCGACGACACCTTGCTGTGCGTGGTGGAAGGGCCGATGGACGTCTACGCGGTGGAGCAGACCGGTTTCCGCGGTCGTTACTTCGTGCTCAAGGGCCACCTGTCGCCGCTCGACGGGCTCGGGCCGGAAGCCATCGGGATTCCGCAATTGATGGCGCGGATCGAAGAGGCAGGCACTTTTACCGAAGTCATTCTTGCGACCAACCCGACGGTCGAGGGTGAAGCCACGGCGCACTACATCGCTCAGTTGCTCAGCAACAAAGGCCTGATCGCCTCGCGCATTGCCCACGGCGTGCCGTTGGGTGGCGAGCTGGAACTGGTGGATGGTGGGACGTTGGCGCATTCGTTTGCGGGGCGTAAGCCGATCGCTTTGTAATTTTCGGTGTTTGGGCTGACGCCTTCGCGGGCAAGTCGGATCGCCGCACCGCTCGCTCCTACAGGGGCTATGCAAAACCTGTAGGAGCGAGGCTTGCCCGCGAAGGGAGCGACTCGGTCCATCTGATTCACACAATCCTGTTGAAAACCAAGCAAGCGCTCGGTTAACGTCGCTGAACCCTTCCATGGAGTTCGCCGATGCCTGCCTTCCAGGAATACTTCGACCCCAGCCACCAATTGGTCCGCGACAGCGTCAGACGTTTCGTCGAGCGCGAGATTCTTCCGGACATCGACCAGTGGGAAGAAGCCGAAAGCTTTCCCCGCGAACTCTACCTCAAGGCCGGTGCAGCGGGGATCCTGGGCATCGGTTACCCCGAAACCCTGGGCGGCAGCCATGAAGGTGATCTGTTCGCCAAGATCGCCGCCAGCGAAGAGTTGATGCGCTGCGGCTCTGGCGGTCTGGTCGCCGGGTTGGGTTCGCTGGACATCGGTCTGCCGCCCATTCTCAAATGGGCCAGGCCGGACGTTCGCGATCGCATCGTGCCGGCCGTGCTGGCTGGCGAGAAGATCAGTGCCCTGGCCGTCACCGAGCCCAGCGGTGGTTCCGACGTGGCCAACCTGCAAACCCGCGCCGTGCGCGACGGCGATGTCTACCGGGTCAGCGGCAGCAAAACCTTTATCACCAGTGGCGTGCGTGCGGATTACTACACCGTCGCGGTGCGCACCGGTGCGCCCGGTTTTGGTGGCATCAGCCTGTTGCTGATCGAGAAGGGCACGCCTGGGTTCACCGTAGGCCGTCAGTTGAAGAAAATGGGCTGGTGGGCGTCGGACACCGCTGAATTGTTCTTCGACGATTGCCGCGTACCTGTAGGTCATCTGATCGGCGCGGAGAACATGGGCTTCGCTTGCATCATGGGCAACTTCCAGAGCGAACGCCTGGCGCTGGCACTGATGGCCAACATGACCGCGCAACTGGCGCTGGAGGAAAGCCTGAAATGGGCCCGTCAGCGCGAAGCGTTCGGCAAGCCCATCGGCAAGTTTCAGGTGCTCAAGCATCGCCTCGCCGAAATGGCCACGGCGCTGGAAGTGTCACGGGAGTTCACTTACCGCCAGGCGGCGAAAATGGCGGCGGGGCAGAGTGTGATCAAGGAGATTTCCATGGCGAAGAATTTCGCGACGGACACGGCGGATCGGATTACCACGGATGCGGTACAGATTCTGGGGGGCTTGGGTTATATGCGTGAAAGCCTGGTGGAGCGGCTGTACCGGGACAATCGCATCTTGTCGATTGGTGGCGGGACACGGGAAGTGATGAACGAGATTATCAGTAAGCAGATGGGGCTTTGAGTGTTGTGGTGTTGCTGCTGACGCCTTCGCCGGCAAGCCAGCTCCTACAGGTTCGGTGTCGTTCGCACACATTCGGTACGACTCGAAATTGTAGGAGCTGGCTTGCCGGCGATGGCGTCCTTGAGCGCGCCGCTTATTTATCAGCCAGGGCAAACTGCGTCAGGCAAAACGTCGGAATCCCCATGTCTTCCAGGCGTTGCGACCCACCCAACTCCGGCAGATCAATAATCGCCGCCGCTTCATGCACCCGCGCGCCCATGCGTCGAATCAGGTTCGCCGCCGCAATCAGCGTGCCGCCGGTGGCGATCAAATCATCGAACATCACCACCGAGTCGCCTTCACACAAGCTGTCGGCGTGGACTTCAAGGAAGGCTTCGCCGTACTCGGTCGCATAACCTTCGGCCAGCACATCCGCCGGCAGTTTGCCTTGCTTGCGGAACAGCACCAGCGGCTTGTTCAACTGATAGGCCAACACCGAACCGATCAGGAAACCACGGGCATCCATGGCGCCGATGTGGGTGAAATCGGCCTCGACATAACGGTGGGCAAAGCTGTCCATCACCAGGCGCAGAGCCGTGGGCGACTGGAACAGCGGGGTGATGTCGCGAAAAATGACGCCCGGTTTCGGGAAGTCGATCACCGGGCGGATCAGGGATTTGATGTCGAAGGAGTCGAAGACCATTGTCTAGGTGTCCTGGCAGGCTGCAAACGTCGCAGTATAACGGCGGCTGAACCGTTTCGCTCAGCCGCCGTGGTCGTAATCAGCCTTCGATCGAACCGCCGGCGAGGGCGCAGAGCTGGATCGGGTCGAGGATGTGGATTTCCTTGCCTTCGGCGGCGATCAGCTCGTTCTGCTGGAAGCGCGTGAACACCCGCGACACGGTTTCCACCGCCAGGCCCAGGTAGTTGCCGATTTCATTGCGCGACATGCTCAGGCGAAACTGATTGGCCGAGAAACCACGAGCGCGGAAGCGTGCCGACAGGTTGACCAGGAAGGTGGCGATTCGCTCGTCGGCGGTTTTTTTCGACAGCAGCAACATCATTTGTTGATCGTCGCGGATTTCACGGCTCATCACGCGCATCAACTGACGGCGCAGTTGTGGCAGTTGCAGCGCCAGTTCGTCGAGGCGTTCGAACGGAATTTCGCAGACCGAGGTGGTTTCCAGCGCCTGCGCCGAGACCGGATGCTTTTCGGTGTCCATGCCTGACAGGCCAACCAGCTCGCTCGGCAGATGGAAACCGGTGAGTTGTTCTTCACCGCCATCGCTGAGACTGAAGGTTTTCAGGGCGCCAGAACGTACTGCATAAACGGAGTCGAAAACGTCGCCCTGACGGAACAGGAACTCGCCCTTCTTCAGTGGGCGGCCACGTTTAACGATTTCGTCCAGCGCATCCATGTCTTCCAGATTCAGAGAAAGTGGCAAGCAGAGGGGAGCCAGGCTGCAGTCCTTGCAATGGGCCTGGTTATGAGCGCGCAGTTTTACTGGCTCGGACATTTCTTAAATCCTTGTGGGAAAGCACACATAAGACGTAAGGGTACCTCACCGGAAGACGTTCAGGCCAGCGCTGTGCCGATTTGTCACGCCATGGTAAAGCGCCGCCGTCGGTGGCCGATAACCTGGCATCAACCTATGCGCAGGTACTCGTTTCATGGCCACCATCGGCGTGCTCAACCCCGGCAACAGTGGTGTGCAAACACTGCATGAGCCTGCAAACGGCCTGGCCGGCGAAGACTCGGCAATCGCCATTGGCCCGGCCTCTTCGCCCGTGGCTGAAGGCATCAAAGTCTCGTTGTCCGGCGCCGGTTTGACCAAGGCTGCCAGTTCTCACGGTGACAACAAGGACATTGAAGAAAGCGGGTTACCGGAAAACATTCAACAGATCCTGAAAATGATTCGCCGATTACAGAAACAGATCGCCGAGAAAGTCGCGCTCATGCAAGCGGTAATGGCAGACAAACGACTCTCTGCCGAAGAGCGCAGGGCCAAACTTGGCGCGTTGCAAGCGGTCATCGGCACGCTCAATGGCGGGTTGATCACCGCCAATATGGCCCTGTCCAAAGCCATGACTCAGTCAAACCTGACCCCCGAGCAAGTGCTGAAGACCGCATCTTTGGCGATGAAGTCTTAGATCACCCGTGAGAATCGCTGACGGTTCTGTTGCTCCAGGTACGCGTCGAACACCATGCACACCGATCGCACCAGCAAGCGTCCGGCGGGCAGTACGGTGATCCGTTCATTGTTCAGTTCGATCAGTCCGTCTTCGGCCATGCGTTGCAGTTGCGGCCACAATTCGCCGAAGTAGCCGCGAAAATCGATGTTGAAAGTCTTCTCGATCTCAGCGAACTCCAGGTTGAAACTGCAAATCAATTGTTGAATCACCGCCCGCCGCACGCGGTCATCGGCATTGCACAGCAGGCCGCGATTGGTGGCCAGTTGTGCTGAGGCCAAGGCGTTCTGGTACTGATTCAGGTCGCTGCTGTTCTGGCAGTACAAGTCGCCAATCTGGCTGATGGCCGAGACGCCGAGGCCGATCAGGTCGCAATGGCCGTGAGTGGTGTAGCCCTGGAAGTTGCGTTGCAGTGTTGATTCTTCCTGAGCAATCGCCAGTTCATCGTCGGGCAGGGCGAAGTGATCCATACCGATGTAACGGTAGCCAGCGGCGGTCAGCTGTTCGATGGTGCGCTGGAGCATTTCCAGCTTCTGTGCCGGCGTCGGCAATTCGTCGCTGTTGATTCGCCGTTGCGGCAGGAAGCGCTCCGGCAAGTGCGCGTAGTTGAATACCGACAGGCGGTCCGGTTGCAGGTTGATCACTTCGTCGACCGTGCGGGCGAAGTTCTCCGGCGTCTGCCTTGGCAAACCGTAGATCAGGTCAATGTTGATCGAGCGAAATTGCAGCGTCCGTGCAGCGTCGATCACCGCCCGGGTTTCCTCCAGGCTTTGCAGGCGATTCACCGCGCGTTGCACGGCCGGATCGAGGTCTTGCAGGCCGATGCTGACCCGGTTGAAACCCAGTTCGCGCAGCAGGCCCATGGTCGACCAATCGGCTTCGCGCGGGTCGATCTCGATACCGTAGTCGCCGGAATCGTCATCCAGCAAGTTGAAGCTTTTGCGCAGTTGCGCCATCAGCTGACGCAGTTCGTCATGGCTGAGAAAGGTCGGTGTGCCGCCACCGAAGTGCAATTGCTCGACCTTCTGCGCCGGGTCGAGATGGCAGGCGATCAGCTGGATTTCCTGCTCCAGGCGCTGCAAGTAGGGCAGGGCGCGACCGCGATCCTTGGTGATGACTTTGTTGCAGGCGCAGTAGTAGCAAATGTTCGCGCAGAACGGCACGTGCACGTACAGCGACAACGGACGCAGGGCCTTGCGGCTTTCGCGCAGCGCATGGAACAGGTCGAAGGTGCCGACATGACCATCGAACTGCACGGCGGTCGGGTAGGAGGTGTAACGCGGTCCCGCCAGGTCGTAACGGCGGATCAGATCGGTATCCCAACGAATGGCGTCGAGCATCATGCGGGCATTCCCCCGGATAGGCTGGCAGTGTCGGCAAGTCTATGGGGTGCGGCGTTGGGGCATCTTGATTTGCATCAACGGTCAGGATTTGTGTTGTGGGTGCGGGCCCTTTCGCGGGCAAGCCTCGCTCCTACAGTGGATCGCGCACAACTGTAGGAGCGAGGCTTGCCCGCGAAGGCCGCGCCGCCGATCAATGCCCCATAAGCCAATGCTGATGCGGCCCCGGCAAGGTCCAGATGCCAAACAGCATCACCAGCAAGCCGCCCGTCATGCGTACGTACCGTTTGCGCAACAGCGCCGTGACCCGCTCGGCCGCCAGCCCCGTGGCAAGCAACACCGGCCAGGTGCCCAGCCCGAACGCGAGCATCAGCAATGCACTGTCCAGCGCATTGCCCTGGCTCGCCGACCACAGCAACGTGCTGTAAACCAGCCCGCACGGCAGCCAGCCCCAGAGCGCGCCGAGCAACAAGGCTCGTGGCAGGCTCGACACTGGCAACAGCTTGTTCGCGACGGGCTGAATATGCCGCCACAAACCGCGACCGAGGCTTTCGATGCGGGTCAGGCCGCTCCACCAGCCGGCGAGATAAAGCCCCATGGCGATCAGCAGCAATCCGGCGAGGATACGCATGAACATCGCCGCCGGGCTGTTCGCCACCGCCCAACCCGCCAGGCCGATCAGCAGGCCGGCCGCTGCGTAACTGAGAATCCGCCCGAGGTTGTAGGCCAGCAGTAATCGAAACCGGCGGCTGCGCTGTTCCTTGGGAATCGCCAGGGTCAGCGCGCCCATCAAGCCGCCGCACATGCCCAGGCAATGCCCGCCGCCGAGCAGGCCCAGGATGACCGCCGACACCAGCAGGGGCGCCAGCTCAAACATGCGGGGGCGCCTTGTCGTCCGGTTTGGCCGGATGGCCGCTGGCCTCGTCGACCGCTGCGGTGTGGTTCGGGTCCTGGTCGTCGAACAGGATGCTGTGGGCCGGGCCGTCGAGGTCGTCGTACTGACCGCTGTCGACCGCCCAGAAGAAGATGTAGACCGCGATGGCGACGATCAGCAGTGCGGCCGGGATCATCACGTAGAGAGCTGGCATGGTGAGGCTCCATGCCCGCGCGGCTCAGGCCGGCAGCGGGCGGGTTTCTGGCATGGCGCTGGCGGTTGGCGTGCTCGGCAGGCGAGTCAGGCGCAGGGCGTTCAGCACCACGGTCAACGAACTGATGGACATGCCGACCGCCGCCCACACCGGCGTGATCCAGCCGAGGGCGGCGAACGGCAACATGAGGCCATTGTACAGCCCGGCCCACAACAGGTTCTCGATGATGACCCGACGGGTGCGCCGAGCGAGGCTGAAGGCTTGCACCAGCGCGTCCAGGCGGTTGGACAACAGCACCGCATCCGCACTGGTTTTCGCCAGATCGGTGGCCGAACCCATGGCGACGCTGATGTCGGCGGCGGCCAGCACCGGCACGTCATTTACGCCGTCACCGAGCATCAACACCTTGCGTCCTTCTTTGTGCAACTGTTGCAGGACCTGCAATTTGTCGTCCGGACGCAAACCGCCGCGGGCCTCGTCGATGCCCAGCTCGGCGGCGACGCTGGCGACCATCGGCGAGCTGTCACCCGACAGCAGCAACGTGCGCCAGCCGCGCGCCCGGCAGGCTTCCAGTAACGCGGGCGCATCGCTGCGCAAACGGTCGTCGAGGACGAACCATGCCAGCGGTCCGGCATTGTTGCCGAGCAGCAGCCATTGGCCGGCTTCATCCGGCATCAGCGGGATGGCAGCGCCACTGAGTTCGCAGACAAAACCCGGTTGGCCGATGCGCAGGCGTTGCTCACCGACCACGCCTTCCAGGCCCAGCCCCGGCGTGCTGTGGACTTCTTCAGCGGCCAGTGGCGCGCGACCAAACGCACGGGCGATGGGGTGTTCGGAACGGTTTTCGAGGGCGGCGGCGAGGCCCAGGCATTGATCGCTGTCGAGCGCGCCGAGCGGGCGGATCGAGCGCAGCGCCAGGCGCCCTTCGGTGAGGGTGCCGGTCTTGTCGAAAATCACCGTGTCGATCTGGTTCAGGCCCTCCAGCACATGGCCGCGGGTCAACAACAAACCCAGTTTGTGCAGCGTACCGGTGGCGGCAGTGAGGGCGGTCGGTGTGGCGAGGGACAGGGCGCACGGGCAGGTCGCGACGAGCATCGCCAGGACAATCCAGAAGGCGCGCGATGAGTCCAGCTCCCACCACAGCAGACCAATGCAAGCGGATGCGATCAGCGTCAGCAGCAGGAACCATTGCGCGGCGCGGTCGGCGATCTCCGCCAGTCGTGGCTTCTCGGCCTGGGCGCGGTCGAGCAGGCGGACGATGGCAGACAGTCGGGTGTCCTGGCCGAGGGCGAGGACTTCCACAGTCAACGCACCCTCGACGTTCAGGGTGCCGGCGGTGACGGCGTCACCAAGCGTGCGCGGCTGTGGCAGGTATTCGCCAGTCAGCAGGGATTCGTCGATGCTCGACTGACCGTCGAGGATCTTGCCATCGGCCGGCAGGATCGCACCGGGATGCACCAGAACCTGATCGCCGACGCGCAGTTCGCTGAGCAGGATCCGCTCGCTCTGACCATCAGCGCTCAGGCGCAAACACGAGGCGGGCAGCAGATTGACGAGTTGTGCGGTGGCGGCGGCGGTGCGTTCGCGGGCGCGACGCTCCAGATAGCGCCCGGCCAGCAGGAACAACGCAAACATGCCGACGGCATCGAAATACAATTCGCCGACCCCGGTGATCGAGGTCCATATCCCGGCGATGTAGGCACTGCCAATCGCCAGCGACACCGAGACGTCCATGGTCAGGTGGCGGGTACGTAAATCGCGCATCGCCCCTTTGAAGAACGGCGCACAGCTGTAGAACACAATCGGTGTGGTGAGGAACAGCGCGACCCAGCGCAGGATGGTGTGCAGCTCGGGGCTGAGGTCGATGTTGAATTCCGGCCAGGTGGCCATGGTCGCCATCATCGCCTGGAACCACAGCAGCCCGGCAACCCCGAGTTGGCGTAGCGCCAGGCGGTTTTCGCTGGCCAGTTGTTCGCTGGCGCGGTCGGCCTGATAGGGATGGGCGGCGTAACCGATGTGGCGTAACTCGCTGAGCACCTGGCTCAGCGGCAATTGCGCATCGGCCCAGCGTACGTGCAGGCGATGATTGGACAGGTTGAGGCGCGCTTCGGCCACCGCCGGCAAGCCGCGCAGGTGTTTTTCGATCAGCCAGCCACAGGCCGCGCAACTGATGCCTTCCATCAGCAGCGTGGTTTCGGCGAGTTCGCCATCGTGGCGCACGAAGGGTTTTTGCACGTCGGCGCGATCGTACAGCGCCAGTTCATCCACCAACTGCACCGGCAACGCTTCGGGGTTGGCCGAGGCTTCGCTGCGGTGCTGGTAATAGCTTTCCAGCCCGCCGGCGACAATCGCTTCGGCCACCGCCTGACAACCCGGGCAGCAGAACTCGCGGGTTTCACCGAGGACGGCCGCGGTGAAGCGGCTGCCGGCCGGGACGGGCAGGGCGCAGTGGTAGCAGGGGGTTGGGGTGGTCATGATGTTGGATCTATGTCGTCTGGAAGGGCCTCATCGCTGGCAAGCCAGCTCCTACAAGGGGTCGCACGATCCTGTAGGAGCCGGCTTGCCGGCGATGCGCGAAGCGCGACTTTACTTTTTCAGGTCTTCGGCGCCCTGCAGCGGTTCGTCACCCAGCAGCAGATCCTTGTCATGGCTGACCAGCTCTTCTTCGAACATACGCCAGATGTGGTCGTCCTGAGTACCCAGCAATTCGACAAAACGACGACCTTCAACCTTGTCGCTCAACTGGCCGATGTAGCGGCCCTGTTCGGTTTCGCTTTGGGCGAGGGTGATCTTGCGATCCTTCTCCGGTTGGGTCGGCGAGATCAGGTTCAGTTCGAGGGTTTTCGGTTGGCTGTTGCCGCTCAGGCGCAGGTCGACTTCGCCGGTCACGTCATCCAGGTGCACGCTGGCGCGCAGGAGCAGGGTTTGCGCCAGCAGTTCACGGTCGAGGGAGCGGTTGATGCCTTTGCCGGCCTCGTAGTAGTTGTCGTTGACCAGGTTGTCCGGGTTGTTCACCGCGATGGTCACCATGGACAAGGTCAAGGTCACCGAACAGGCGAGGATGGCAATGATGATCCACGGCCAAAGATGCTTGTACCAGGGACTTGCGGCGTTTGCTGCGGGCATGATCACTTCTCTTAACGAATTTGTGGGCCGATGAACCGGCTCTTGGCTTCAACGTGGATGCTCTCGTCATCGGCATCCTTGAGGATGAATTTCACCTCGTTGGTGCTCGATGGCAGTTTTTCCGGCGCGATGGACAGTTCCACCGGCTGGCTGAAAATTTCGCCGGCGGCGACCTTGATCTCGCGTTTGCCTTGCAGCTTGAGATCCGGCAGGCCAGCGGCTTCCAGCACGTAGGTGTGGTCGCGCTGATCCTTGTTCATGATCTTCAGGCTGTAGACGTTTTCAATCCGGCCTTCGGCGTTCTCGCGGTACAGCACGCGGTCTTTGCTGACGTCGAAACCGACCAGCGAACGCATGAAGAACGCCGTCGCCAGCAACGCCATCATCGCCAGCAATACAGCGGCGTAGCCGATCAGGCGCGGGCGCAGTTTATGGGTTTTTTGCCCGGACAGGTTGTGCTCGGTGGTGTAGCTGATCAGACCGCGCGGGTAATCCATCTTGTCCATGATGCTGTCGCAGGCATCGATGCACGCAGCACAACCGATGCATTCGATTTGCAGGCCGTCGCGGATGTCGATGCCGGTCGGGCAGACCTGGACGCACATGGTGCAGTCGATGCAATCGCCCAGGCCCTGGGCCTTATAGTCGATGCCTTTCTTGCGCGGGCCGCGGCTTTCACCGCGACGCGGATCGTAGGAAACGATCAGCGTGTCCTTGTCGAACATCACGCTCTGGAAGCGCGCATACGGACACATGTAAATGCACACCTGCTCGCGCAACCAGCCGGCGTTGCCGTAAGTGGCGAGGGTGAAGAAACCGACCCAGAAATACGACCAGCCATCCGCTTCGCCGGTGAAGAATTCGATGGTCAGTTCGCGGATCGGCGAGAAGTAACCGACGAAGGTCATGCCGGTTGCGAAGCCGATCAGCAGCCACATCGAGTGCTTGCTGAATTTACGCAGGAACTTGTTGGCGCTCATCGGCGCCTTGTCGAGCTTGATGCGCTGGTTGCGGTCGCCTTCGGTGACCTTCTCGCACCACATGAAAATCCACGTCCAGACGCTCTGCGGGCAGGTATAACCGCACCAGACACGACCGGCGTACACGGTAATGAAGAACAGCCCGAACGCGCTGACAATCAGAATGCCCGAGAGCAGGATGAAATCCTGCGGCCAGAACGTTGCGCCAAAAATAAAGAACTTACGCTCTGGCAGGTTCCACCAGACGGCTTGATGACCGGCCCAGTTCAGCCAGACCGTGCCGAAATACAACAGAAACAAAAACGCGCCGCCCATCATCCGCAGGTTACGGAACAGGCCAGTGAAGGCACGGGTGTAGATCTTTTCTCGAGAGGCGTAGAGGTCGACGCTGTTGTTCGCGTTCTTGGCAGGCGGGGTAACGTCGTGTACCGGAATCTGGTTGCTCATCAGTTGCATCCCACGGCAGTGGAAAAATGCCTCGGTCAGTACATGCCGACCGCGGTCAAAAAGGGGTGTTGCAGTGGCGCAATGATACGCCTGTAGCTCTAGATCAAGGGTGCGACCTTTGGTCGCGTTGGGGAAAAATCATGAATGGTGTAGCAGATGTAACAAAACATGATTCAGGTCAATTGACTTGTGGAGTATAGCCGGCTGGGGGTTATTCATCGGCGCCAGCATCTTGTATGCCTGGCGCCGATCGCCGCTTACTTGACCGGGACCGTGTGAGTCGCGACGGGGTTTCGCCAGTCATTGCCCGCGACGACGTTTACCGTCATTTGCGTTCTATCGGCAGAGAACGTGGCATACAACCAGCTTTGCTGAACCGCCGAGCCACTCATGAACAAGGGAATGTCGCCGTAGATGTAGTTGCTCGACTCATATTTCCCGCTTTGCTTGTTCGCATTCGCGGAAAACACGGCGGTCACGCCATAGTCCTCGATCATCTTTGTGAACCGGAAAATCTCGGTCTCCCTGACCGGCCAGTGAAACGGCTGATGCAAGTTCAGCAAAATGATTTTGCCTTGCGCCCGCGCCCGCTGCAGGTCGCGTTCCAGCCAGTCGAGGGATGCCGTGATTTCATAGGCGGTGGTCTGGAAGAACGAGCTGGTGGAAAAGTTGGTGGTGTAAGTGGGTTCGTTGTGCAACTGAACCACGTGAACATCACCGTAATCCCGGGAGTAAGCCAGGCTGCCGTACCAGGTTTTCGTCAGGCCGGAAGCCCGGGCGGCGAGGTCCATGTTGGCGACTTTTCCCCAGTACCGGTCCTTGAGGTCGTCCACGCTTCCAGCGGCGCAACTTGCGCAACTGGCGACATTGAAGTCGTAGTCGTGATTGCCCAGGCCGTAGTCATAGAGGTTGCTCAGTTTGTTCTGCAATACCGCGTTGAGGTAGGTGCGTTCGCCGGGTTGTCCCGACGCAGTCATGTTGCCGTTGATCATGACGGGAACGGCGGAGGCGCCGCCCGATTGTTTGCGCAAGTCAGCGATGCTGGAGTACTGCGCATCGATCAGCCAGCGTGAACGCTCTTCTTTGCTTGAAGTGGATTCACTTTCGCCATTGTCTGACTTTTCACTTGAAGGGAACTTGGGGTCCGAGGCAAAGACGAAGTGTCGGGGAGTAATATCACTGGCAGTCGAATGCATGGCAGGGCCGCAAGTAAAGATCGCCAGGAACAGCAGTTTAAAATAACTTGAAGGTTTCATAGAAGTCCATTTCCAGTAACAAGAGTGTGTTTGTGGTTGTTTAGTGGGTCGGTATATTTTGTTTGTTGAAGTCTGGATGCTTATTAATATGAATGGAGATGGATTTAAATGGAATTTTATAAAAAAAGTAATTTGTTGCTGTGTCTTGCAATTGTGTTGTCCCTGCTTTCTGTACACGGCAAGTCGATGGCTGAAACGCCCAGACACATGGTGTTTGCCTCTGATTCGCAATATCCCTGGAGTGATCTGACCGATGACAATATTTCAGACCCCAATAAAGAGGAACGATCAAAAGAGCTGATAGAGCTACAGAATTCCGATATAGCGAGTTTCAGAGAGCTGAATGGCGGAGCTTCCCGTATACCAGTCATGATTAATGGTGATATCACGGCATTTGGGCATGGTGGTGAGCGTTCATACATGAGGTCGGTCTTCGAGCGAAAGTTGGGAGGGTTGTATGACTATGGGCTGGGTAATCATGACTACGCCAATAATGTGGATGACTGTTTTTTGAATAACTGTGCGGCAGGCAGTCTTAATGACCTCAAGGATCGTTATTGGGGGAAAGTTGACTCCATGGATCTGGCGGCAAGAGCCCAAGGGTTCGGCACGGTTTACTACGGCAGCTTTGCCTATTCGAAAAATTTCGGTGATGTACACGTGATTCAATTGAATAACGAGCCGACTTACGCAGTGAGTTTTTCTTCCGGTAATCCTCTTGCGCCCACACACTTTGAAGTGACCCCTGCGCTTGATTGGCTGGAGCAGGATCTGAAGAGGGCTAGAGAACAAGGCAGGATTATTATCCTGAATATGCACAAGGTATACGATTGGAATGGCAGCGACGCTCAGCTTTCCAGGTTTAAGCAGATGGTCGAACAGTACAAGGTGACGGCCATTTTCGGTGGGCATGACCACTGGGGGACAGGGGCCTTTTTTGATTGGGGGATGGAGCAGCGGTTCGGTGAGGTGCCGGTATTTTTAAGCGGGTCGGCATCCCAGCAAACCTACCTGATTGCCAGTTTTTCCGGTGACGGGCGCTCCCTCGAAGTCAGCATTGTCAGACGCAGCAACTGGCCAAGCCGCAAGGTCGACAAAGTCATTCCGGTCATCCGGTAAGCTGAAATGAAACGGCCCCGCCAATTCTCACTGGCGGGGCCGTTTTTTTGCATCAAGCGTTTGCCTTACTGGGCATCCGCCGCCGGAGCTTTCTCACCGTGAGACAAGCTGTAGACGTAAGCGGCCAGCAGGTGAACCTTGTCGTTGCCTTGCAGCTGTTCTTGCGCAGGCATCTGGCCCTGACGGCCGTAGCGGATGGTCTGCTGCAGTTGAGCGAAGCTCGAACCGTAGATGAACGCGCCCGGGTGGGTCAGGTCAGGTGCGCCCATCGCTGGCGTCCCTTTGCCGGCCGGACCGTGGCACGCCACGCAGTTGGCGGCGAACAGTTTCTGCCCGGCAGCCGGGTCAGCCTTGGTGCCTTCCGGCAGCTTGCGGCCATCGAGGCTGGTCAGGACGAACGCAGCAACATCAGCAACGCCTTGTTCGCCGATCACTTCAGCCCATGCCGGCATGACCGCGTGACGACCGCCCATGATGGTGGCCTTGATGGTTTCTGCTTCGCCACCCCAGCGCCAGTCGGCGTCGGTCAGGTTCGGGAATCCATAAGCGCCTTTGGCGTCGGAGCCGTGGCAAACCGAGCAGTTGGAGGCGAACAAACGGCCACCCATCTTCAGGGCTTGCGGGTCCTTGGCGACTTCTTCGATTGGCATGGAAGCGAATTTGGCGAAGATCGGGCCGAACTTGGCGTCCGACTTGGCCATTTCCTTTTCCCACTCGTGAACGCCGGTCCAGCCGCTCTGGCCGTTGGCGAACGCGGTCTGCTTCTCGTTATCCAGGTAGTTGTAACCCGGCAGCAGGCCTTTCCAGTTGCCCAGGCCCGGGTACAGCACCAGGTAACCCAGGGCGAAAATGATGGTGCCCACGAACAGCATGAACCACCATTTCGGCAGCGGGTTGTCGTACTCCTCGATCCCGTCGAAGGAGTGGCCAACCGTTTCTTCGGTGGCTTCGCTGCGCTGGCCCTTGCGGGTGGACAGCAACAGCCAGGTCAGGGCGAAGATGGTGCCGAGACTGAGGACTGTGACGTACAGACTCCAGAACGTAGTCATTCTTTGTTACTCCTAGAAGCTTGCTCGACGTGCTTGATGGCTTCGGGATCATCCGCGAAAGGCAGCAAGGTCGCGTCTTCAAACTCCGACTTGCGCTTGGGGCTGAACACCCACAGCGCCAGACCGATGAAGGCCACCATCACAACAACGGTGCCCAGGCCACGAATCATCCCGATATCCATCTAAATCACCGTTTGCTTTTGATGATGGTGCCCAGGCCTTGCAGATAGGCCACCAGCGCGTCCATTTCGGTTTTGCCCTTCACAGCATCCTTGGCGCCGGCGATGTCTTCGTCGGTGTAAGGGACGCCGAGCGTGCGCAAGACTTCCATTTTCTTGGCGGTGTCTTTGCCGTCGAGCTTGTTTTCCACGAGGAACGGGTAGGCCGGCATTTTCGACTCGGGCACTACGTTGCGCGGGTTGTACAAATGCGCACGCTGCCAGTCATCGGAGTAACGACCGCCGACACGGGCCAGGTCCGGACCGGTACGCTTGGAACCCCACAGGAACGGGTGGTCCCAGACGCTTTCACCGGCAACCGAGTAGTGGCCGTAGCGTTCGGTTTCAGCACGGAACGGGCGGATCATCTGCGAGTGGCAGCTGACACAACCGTTGGCGATGTAGATGTCGCGGCCTTCCAGTTCAAGGGCGGTACGAGGCTTCATGCCTTCGACCGGCTTGTTGGTGACGTCCTGGAAAAACAGCGGAACGATCTGGGTCAGGCCGCCGATGCTGACGGCGATGACCATGAAGAAGGCCAGCAGGCCAATATTCTTCTCGACTGCTTCATGCTTCATCAGTGAGCTCCAACTACAGCAATCTGTTCGGCGGCTTCAGCTTCGGCCGGGTTCGAGGCACGTACGGTACGCCATACGTTGTAGGCCATGAGCAGCATGCCGGTGGCGAAGAATGCGCCGCCCAATGCGCGAACGATGAAGCCCGGGTGGCTGGCTTGCAGCGCTTCGACGAACGAGTAGGTGAGGGTGCCGTCGTCGTTGATTGCACGCCACATCAGACCCTGGGTGATGCCGTTGACCCACATCGAAGCGATGTACAGAACGGTACCGATGGTCGCGAGCCAGAAGTGTGCGTTGATCAGGCCGATGCTGTGCATCTGCGCGCGACCGAACAGTTTCGGGATCATGTGGTAGATCGCGCCGATCGAGATCATCGCTACCCAGCCAAGAGCGCCGGCGTGTACGTGGCCGATGGTCCAGTCGGTGTAGTGCGACAGCGAGTTGACGGTCTTGATCGCCATCATCGGACCTTCGAAGGTCGACATGCCGTAGAACGCCAGGGAGACCACGAGGAAACGCAGGATCGGGTCGGTGCGCAGCTTATGCCAGGCGCCCGACAGGGTCATCATGCCGTTGATCATGCCGCCCCAGCTTGGTGCCAGCAGGATGATCGACATGGCCATGCCCAACGACTGCGCCCAGTCCGGCAGCGCGGTGTAGTGCAGGTGGTGCGGACCGGCCCAGATGTACAGGGTGATCAGCGCCCAGAAGTGCACGATGGACAGGCGATAGGAGTAGATCGGACGCTCGGCCTGCTTCGGAACGAAGTAGTACATCATCCCGAGGAAGCCGGTGGTCAGGAAGAAACCGACGGCGTTGTGGCCGTACCACCACTGGATCATCGCATCCGTCGCACCGGCGTAGGCCGAGTAGGACTTGAAGAAACTGACCGGCAGCGAGGCGTGGTTGACGATGTGCAGCATCGCCGTCACGACGATGAAGGCACCGTAGAACCAGTTGCCCACATAGATGTGCTTGGTCTTGCGCTTGGTGATGGTGCCGAAGAACACCAGACCGTAGGTGACCCAGACGATGGCCAGCAGAATAGCCAGGGGCCATTCCAGCTCAGCGTATTCCTTGGTGGTGGTGTAACCCAACGGCAAGGTAACGATGGCGCCGACGATCACCGCTTGCCAACCCCAGAAGGTGAAGGCCGCGAGGCTGTCGGAAATCAGTCGCGTTTGGCAGGTTCGCTGCACGACGTAATAAGAAGTGGCAAACAGTGCACAACCACCAAAGGCGAAAATCACCAGGTTAGTGTGCAACGGGCGCAGGCGTCCAAAGCTCGTCCACGGCAGACCGAAGTTCAACTCCGGCCAGACCAGTTGCGAGGCGATGAAGACACCGAGCCCCATGCCAAGGATCCCCCAGACCACCGTCATGATGGCGAACTGGCGGACTACCTTATAGTTATAAGCAGTCGGACTGATTGCTGTGCTCATTCTAAGGTTCCACGGTTTGGGTGTTTTATTAGGAGTAAAAATCGGCCGCAAGTATGGAGAAAGCAGGGGGTCATTGCAACGCGCCATGACCTGGGTCAATGCTTTCAAAAGCTGATTCTGCGGCCTTTCCATGCGCCGCGTAAGGACAAAATCGCCCTCGGACAAAATGTCGCAGCGAACGAAAATGATGAGAGGGTCAGGTCAGTTGTAACGGGGTGTGTTCAAACGCAACGATCGGGTGACCGATGGCAATTGGCACGACAGCCGGTATCTACCAGCCTTTGCGGCTTGTCATCGAGCTGATTCGTCGAACACATCGGGTCGGGTCGACCTGGAACCGGCTCAAGCCAGTCCGCATCGGGGCAAGCTTAGACCCGAATCTGGTGAACCGAAAGGCGGACTAACGGAGGGGTGCGACAATGGGTCGCAAAGGGGCAGGGAACTGCCGCATCCGAGAAGAATGCGGCAGCAGAGCGGTCAAGAATTATTCGCTTTTGCCTTTGGCCTGCAAACGCTCTGTATTCAGACCGTGGGACAGGCTGTACACATAAGCGGCCAGCAGTTGCACTTTGTCGTTGCCGAGCAGTTCGTTCTGCGCCGGCATATGGCCCTGGCGGCCATGGCGGATCGTTTGTTGCAGTTGCGCCAGGCTTGTACCGTAGATAAAACCGGCCGGTTGCGTCAGGTTCGGCGCACCCATGGCTTCAGTGCCCTGGCCGTTTGCCCCATGACAGGCTACGCAGGTGGTGCTGAATGCTTGCTGTCCGGCTTGCAGGTCGGCGGTGTCGCCAGCCGGCAATGGCAGGCCGGCCAGTTCATGACGCACATACGCGGCAACGTTTTTCACGCCGGCTTCGCCGAGGATTTCACCCCAGGCCGGCATCGCCGCCATGCGTCCACCCATGATCGTGGTCTTGATCATCTCGGCGTCGCCGCCCCAGCGCCAGTTGCTGTCGGCCAGGTTCGGGAAACCGAAAGCGCCCTTGGCATCCGAGCCGTGGCACACCGAGCAGTTCGAGGCGAACAGGCGACCGCCCATTTTCAGCGCTTGCGGGTCCTTGGCCACTTCTTCCACCGGCATGGCGGCGAATTTGGCGAAGATCGGTCCGAACTTCGCGTCGGCCTTGTTCATCTCCTTTTCCCATTCGTGAACGCCGGTCCAGCCGTTCTCGTAACCCGGCAGGATGCCTTTCCAGTTGCCCAGGCCCGGGTAAAGAATCAGGTAGCCCACGGCGAACACCAGCGTGCCGGCGAACAGCATGAACCACCACTGCGGCAGCGGATTGTCATATTCCTCGATGCCGTCGAAGCTGTGGCCCATGGTCTGGTCGACGCTGCCCTTGGTTTCGCCCTTGCGGGTGCCGATCAGCAGCCAGGTCAGGCCGATCAGGCTGCCGATGGTCAGTACGCAGATCCACGTACTCCAGAAAGTGGTCATGACCGGGTACTCCTTGCTTCAGGTTCTTGGGTGCTATCGGCTTGTGGCTCATCGGCGAACGGCAGCAAACGTGCTTCGGCGAACTCCGGATTGCGCTTGCTGTTGAACACCCACAACGTCAGGCCGACAAAGGCCACGAACACCACGACCGTGCCCAGGCCGCGAATCAATCCACTGCTCATTACGCTCATTATTTCAAAGGGCATGGCTCACCTCTTGCTCTTGATGGCAGTGCCGAGCACTTGCAGGTAGGCGACCAGTGCGTCCATTTCGGTCTTGCCCTTGAGCGATTCGACCGAGCCTGCGATGTCGGCATCGGTGTACGGCACGCCGAGGGTGCGCATCGCCTTGATCTTGGTTTCGGTGTGGCTGCTGTCGAGCTGATTGGCCACCAGCCATGGATAGGCCGGCATCTTCGATTCCGGCACCACGTTGCGCGGGTTGTACAAGTGCGCGCGGTGCCAGTCTTCGGAGTAGCGGCCGCCGACACGGGCCAGGTCCGGACCGGTACGCTTGGAGCCCCACAGGAACGGGTGATCCCAGACGCTTTCCCCGGCCACCGAGTAGTGACCATAACGCTCGGTCTCGGCGCGGAACGGCCGGATCATCTGCGAGTGGCAACCGACACAGCCTTCGCGGATGTAAATGTCGCGACCTTCCAGTTGCAACGCGGTGTAGGGCTTCATGCCTTCCACCGGTTTATTGGTCACGTCCTGGAAGAACAGCGGGACGATCTGGGTCAGACCGCCGATGCTCACGGCCAGGACCATCAGCAGCATCAGCAGGCCGACGTTTTTTTCGATTGTTTCGTGTTTCATCTCGGACTCCTCAGGCCATCTGCGCGGCAGCGGCGACTTCGGCAGGCTGCGAGGCCCGCACGGTGCGCCAGGTGTTGTAAGCCATCAGGAACATGCCGCTGAGGAAGATCGCACCGCCCACCAGTCGCACGATGAAGCCTGGGTGGCTGGCCACCAGGGTTTCGACGAAGGAGTAGGTCAGCGTGCCGTCTTCGTTGACTGCGCGCCACATCAGGCCCTGGGCGATGCCGTTGACCCACATCGAGGCGATGTACAGCACGGTGCCGATAGTGGCCAGCCAGAAGTGCGCGTTGATCAGGCCGATGCTGTGCATCTGCGGGCGACCGAAGATTTTCGGGATCATGTGGTACAGCGCGCCGATGGAAATCATCGCCACCCAGCCGAGTGCGCCGGCGTGCACGTGGCCGATGGTCCAGTCGGTGTAGTGGGAGAGGGCGTTCACGGTCTTGATCGCCATCATCGGCCCTTCGAAGGTCGACATGCCGTAGAACGCGAGCGAGACCACGAGGAAGCGCAGGATCGGGTCGCTGCGCAACTTATGCCAGGCGCCGGAGAGCGTCATCATGCCGTTGATCATGCCGCCCCAGCTTGGCGCCAGCAGAATCAGCGACATCACCATGCCCAGCGACTGCGCCCAGTCCGGCAGCGCGGTGTAGTGCAAGTGGTGCGGACCGGCCCAGATGTACAGGGTGATCAGCGCCCAGAAGTGCACGATCGACAGGCGATAGGAATACACCGGACGCTCGGCCTGTTTCGGCACGAAGTAGTACATCATCCCGAGGAAACCGGCGGTGAGGAAAAAGCCTACGGCGTTGTGGCCGTACCACCACTGCACCATGGCATCGGTCGCACCGGCGTACAGCGAGTAGGACTTGGTGAAACTCACCGGCAGTTCAAGGTTGTTGACGATGTGCAAAATCGCCACGGTGATTATGAAACCACCGAAGAACCAGTTGCCCACATAGATGTGCTTGGTCTTGCGCTTGGCCAGCGTGCCGAAAAACACGATGGCGTAGGCGACCCAGACGATGGTGATCAGGATGTCGATCGGCCATTCCAGCTCGGCGTATTCCTTGGAGCTGGTGTAGCCCAGCGGCAGGCTGATCGCCGCCAGCAGGATCACCAGTTGCCAGCCCCAGAAGCAGAACGCGGCGATTTTCGGCGCAAACAGTTGCGTCTGGCAGGTGCGTTGCACCGAATAGAACGAACTGGCGAACAGGGCGCAACCGCCGAACGCGAAGATCACCGCGTTGGTGTGCAGTGGGCGCAAGCGGCCGAAACTGGTCCACGGCAAATTGAAGTTGAGTTCGGGCCAGACCAATTGAGCCGCGAGAAAAACCCCGAGCCCCATGCCGACGATGCCCCACACCACCGTCATAATGGCGAATTGGCGGACCACCTTGTAGTTGTAGGCGGTACTGATAGAAGTGTTCATGGTTCCCCATCCACGGTTCAGCCGAAAGGGCGTTCGCGCAAGGCAGACGCTCCCTTCGCCTGGAGTTATAGGCAGACTAAAAGCGAGGCAAGCATGGACAAAGAGCACAAGGCCAGTATTGACGGGGATCAATGGGCGCAGTGTGTGCGGGAGCATGGATGGCTGTGGAACGAGGCCGCTTCAACGGTTTCGGGTGAGCCTGCGACGCTGATTCTTGCGCATGGCGCCGGGGCACCGATGGACAGCGCCTGGATGAACGACATGGCCGCGCGCCTTGCTGCGCAGGGCGTCAACGTGCTGCGCTTCGAGTTCCCCTACATGGCGCAACGACGTGTCGATGGCGGCAAGCGTCCCCCGAACCCGGCACCGAAACTGCTGGAGTGCTGGCGTGAGGTGTACGCCGTGGTGCGACGCCATGTCACTGGTCGCCTGGCCATTGGCGGCAAGTCCATGGGCGGGCGGATGGCCAGTCTTTTGGCCGATGAGCTCGAAGCCGATGCCTTGGTGTGCCTCGGCTATCCGTTCTATGCCGTAGGCAAGCCGGAGAAGCCACGGGTCGAGCATCTGGCTGCGTTGAAGACCCGGACGCTGATTGTCCAGGGCGAGCGCGATGCGTTGGGGAATCGTGAGGCGGTCGAGGCTTATGCGTTGTCACCGAGTATCGAGGTGTTCTGGCTGGTGGCGGGGGATCATGATTTGAAGCCGTTGAAGGCTTCGGGGTTTACGCATGAGCAGCATTTGGCGGCTGCGGCGAGCAAGGTTGCAACATTTCTGCGGTGAGATTTGCAGTGTCTGTCCGGGCCTCTTCGCGGGCAAGCCTCGCTCCTACAGGTTATCGGTGTCCGCTTGGGATGACCTGTAGGAGCGAGGCTTGCCCGCGAAGGCACCCCAACAGGCAACATCTCATTCAAACTGGCAATAAAAAACCCGGAGGCTTTCACCGTCCGGGTTTTGTTTTTCCAGCATCAATCAGCGGTTAAACCGCTCCACCAACGAATACTGGGTATTCGCGGTCTTGGTCAGCTCTTCACTCAACAACGCCGAGTGCTGCGCCTGTTCCGACGTCTGGTCGGCCAGTTGCGAGATGTTGCTGATGTTGCGGCTGATTTCTTCGGCCACCGAGCTTTGTTCTTCGGTCGCGGCCGCAATCTGGGTGGTCATGTCGGTGATATGTGCCACCGCTTCGCTGATCCCGACCAGTGCCTGATCCGCTTCGAGCACCCGTGCCACACCTTCTTCCGCCTGGCGATGCCCGGACTCCATGGTTTGCACGGCGGTGCTGGCGGTTTGCTGGAGCTTGGCGATCAGGGCGTGAATCTGCCCGGTGGATTCGCTGGTGCGCTGCGCCAATTGGCGAACTTCGTCGGCAACCACCGCAAAGCCGCGACCCATCTCGCCGGCACGCGCCGCTTCGATGGCGGCGTTCAACGCCAGCAGGTTGGTCTGGTCGGCGATGCCTTTGATCACGTCGACCACGCCGCCGATTTCATCGCTGTCCTTGGCCAGTTGCGTCACGGTCAGACCGGTTTCGCCGACCACCTCCGACAGGCGCTGAATGGCTTCGCGGGTTTCCCCGGCGATGTCACGGCCGCGCCCGGTCAGGCGATTGGCTTCTTGAGTCGCGTCCGCCGTGCGTTGCACGTGGCTGGCGACTTCCTGGGTGGTGGCGGCCATCTGGTTGACGGCGGTGGCCACTTGTTCGGTTTCGACGCGCTGACGTTCCAGGCCGGTGGAGCTGCTGTGAGCCAGGGTGTCGGACTGTTTCGCCTGGTCGCTCAGGTGCTCGGCGGTGTCCTGCAGACGGGTCAGGCAGGTTTTCAGGCGGGCTTCCTGGCTGAGGATCGACATCTCCAGACGCGCCTGGGCACCACGGCTGTCGGTGTACATCTGCGCGATCAGCGGGTCGGAGGTGGTCTGCTCGGCCAGGCGCAGCAAGCGCTTGAGGCCGCGCTGTTGCCAGCTCAACCCCAGCAGGCCCAATGGCACCGAAAGACCGGCGGCCAGGGCAAAACCCCATTGGGAGTTGAGCGTGGCACCGATCATGAAGCTCAGCTGGCTGACCAGAATGAACGGCAACCAGTCCTGCAGGACCGGCAGCCATTTATCGGTGGAAGGAATCGCTGACTTGCCCTGGTTGATGCGTTGGTAGAGTGCTTCGGCACGCTGGATCTGCTCGGCGGTGGGTTTGACCCGCACCGACTCGTAACCGATCACCTGGTTGCCATCGAACACCGGTGTGACGTAGGCGTTAACCCAGTAGTGGTCACCGGTCTTGCAGCGATTCTTGACAATGCCCATCCATGGCAAGCCTTGTTTCAATGTGCCCCACATGTGCGCGAACACCGCGGCCGGTACGTCGGGGTGACGAACCAGGTTATGCGGTGCACGGATCAGTTCCTCGCGGGAATACCCACTGATTTCGACGAAAGCGTCGTTGCAGTAGGTGATCACGCCCTTGGCATCGGTAGTGGAAATCAACCGTTGCTGAGCCGGGAAGGTCCGTTCGCGTTGTGTAATGGGCTGGTTGTTACGCATGGCTTTTTTCAATCCGCAAGGCTTTGAGAGGTTGTCGGCACCGTCAGGGATTTATTGAAGAATATTTTTCAATAATCAGCGGCGCGTCGCAAAACGACCGTTGCGTCAGCCCGCCAGCATCGGATAGGTGAACAGGCTGAAATGCAGCAGGTTCAAACCGAAATGCGTGGCAATGGCCGCACCTAACCCGCCGAAACGGTAGGCCAGACCATAGCCGACACCTGCCAGACTCGCCAGCAACACCCATTGCCAGCCAGCGCCCGCATGCACCAGGCCAAACAACAGCGAGGCGAGCAGCAGCGCCAGGTTTTCACCATAAGGCAGGTGTTTAAAGTGCCGGCTGAGGCCGCCCTGAAGGTAGCCGCGAAACAGCGCTTCTTCCACCAGCGTCACCAGCAGCAGGTTGTTGAACAGCCACAGCCAGGCCTGATCAGGCCATTTGGGGGCCCAACTGATCACACCCAACAACAGCGCGCCACCCAATGCCAGCACGCTGCTCAGTGTCAGCCCCAGCAGCGCGGCGGGAATGGAAAGCCGCAGCGAATGCCGGCCGACAATCCACGGGCAGACCAGCAATAGCCAGAAACCAATCAGCGGTTTGTCCAGATTCAGGTACAGCGCAAACGGTACGGCATCGTCGGTAATACGATGCGGATTGATACCGCGACCGTTGTAGAAACCGGGGAGCCAGTGCATCGCCAGTGCCAGCGCCATGAAAATAAACAGGCCGTGACCGAGGTAATGGCCGATCCGGAGCTGTTGCTGACGCACGGCGAGACCGGCGATCAGTAGCAATGCGACCGAGATAAGCGCCAGCCAGCCGAGATGGCCGTAGGACAGCGCCATGGCATAACCGAGGGAGAGCAGGGCCAGGAAGGTCCATGGCAAAGCAAACATCTGAAGTCCTTGTGTTCGAAATTCTGCGGGGCGCCTCGGTCCACTGTAGGAGCAAGCTTGCTCGCGATGGCGGAGTGTCAGGCGGCACTGATATTGGATGTTACGGCCCCATCGCGAGCAGGCTCGCTCCTACAGTGGTGTGGTGTCCGGTATACAAAAGCGCGGCGATTATAGGGACATACACCCCACAAACAAAAACACCGCCCGAAGGCGGTGTCTTTTTCTGCAAACACCTACGACGCAATCAACTGCCGCAACACGTAATGCAAAATCCCCCCTGACTTGAAGTACTCGACTTCATTCAGCGTATCGATCCGGCACAACACCTCGATCTTCTCGCGGCTGCCGTTTTCGCGAGTGATGATCAGCGTCAGGTTCATTCGCGGCGTCAGCTCGACGCCGCTCAGGCCCTGAATGTCCAGGGTCTCCTTGCCGGTCAGATTGAGGCTCTTGCGGTTCTGATCCAGCTTGAACTGCAAGGGCAACACGCCCATGCCGACCAGGTTGGAGCGGTGAATCCGCTCGAAGCTTTCGGCGATGACCGCTTTCACGCCCAACAGATTGGTGCCTTTGGCCGCCCAGTCGCGGCTCGAACCGGTGCCGTATTCTTGCCCGGCAATCACCACCAGCGGCGTGCCCGAGGCTTGGTAACGCATGGCCGCGTCGTAGATCGCCAGTTTTTCCCCGGTAGGAATGTAAATCGTATTGCCGCCTTCCTCGCCGCCGAGCATCTCGTTGCGAATGCGGATGTTGGCAAAGGTGCCGCGCATCATCACTTCATGGTTGCCGCGACGGGAGCCGTAGGAGTTGAAGTCCCGAGGCTCCACACCTTTCTCGCGCAGGTAATGGCCGGCGGGACTCTCGGTCTTGATGTTGCCGGCGGGGGAGATGTGGTCGGTGGTCACCGAGTCGCCGAGCAGCGCAAGGACCCGGGCGCCCGCGACGTCCTTGACCACGGGCGGCGGTCCGCCGATGTCGTCGAAAAACGGTGGGTGCTGGATGTAAGTCGAATCGTCCTGCCAGACGTAGGTCGCCGCTTGAGGCACTTCAATCGCCTGCCATTGCTCGTCGCCGGCAAACACTTCGGCGTATTCCTTGTGGAACATCGCGGTGTTGACCTGATTCACCGCGTCGGCGATTTCTTGGGTGCTTGGCCAGATGTCCCGCAAGTAAACCGGGTTGCCGTCCTTGTCGTCACCCAATGGCTCACTGCTGATATCAATGCGCACCGTGCCGGCCAGCGCAAACGCGACGACCAGCGGCGGCGAGGCCAGCCAGTTGGTTTTCACCAGCGGATGCACGCGGCCTTCGAAGTTGCGGTTGCCCGACAGCACCGAAGCGACGGTCAGGTCGGCTTTCTGGATGGCTTTTTCGATCGGCTCCGGCAACGGCCCGGAGTTGCCGATGCAGGTGGTGCAGCCATAACCGACCAGGTCGAAACCGAGTTGATCCAGGTATTGCGTCAGCCCGGCAGCCTTGTAGTAGTCGGTCACTACTTTGGAACCGGGAGCGAGCGAGCTTTTCACCCACGGTTTGCGCTTGAGGCCTTTTTCCACGGCTTTCTTCGCCACCAGGCCGGCGGCCATCATCACGCTCGGGTTGGAGGTGTTGGTGCAGGAGGTGATTGCGGCGATGACCACCGCACCGTTTTTCAAGCGATAGGTTTGGCCTTCAAAATCGTAGTCGGCTTCACCGGCCAAGTCGGCATTGCCCACCGCGACGCCACCACCGCCTTCACTTTCGAGGCGACCTTCTTCCTTGCTGGCAGGTTTGAATTGCAGGTCGGTGAAGTCACTGAATGCTTGCGCAACATTCGGCAACGACACCCTGTCCTGTGGGCGTTTCGGCCCGGCGAGGCTGGCTTCGACGCTGCGCATGTCCAGCGCCAGGCTGTCGGTGAACACCGGCTCCTTGCCCGGCTGGCGCCACAGGCCTTGCGCCTTGCTGTAGGCCTCGACCAGTTTCACCGTTTCAAGTGGACGACCGGATAGGCGCAGATAATCCAGAGTGATGTCATCCACCGGGAAAAAGCCGCAGGTGGCGCCATATTCCGGGGCCATGTTGGCGATGGTCGCGCGGTCGGCCAGCGGCAGGTCGGCAAGGCCGTCGCCGTAGAACTCGACGAATTTGCCGACCACACCTTTCTTGCGCAGCATCTGGGTCACGGTCAGCACCAGGTCGGTGGCCGTGATGCCTTCCTTCAATTTGCCGGTGAGTTTGAAGCCGATCACTTCCGGAATCAGCATCGACACCGGTTGGCCGAGCATCGCCGCTTCCGCCTCGATCCCGCCGACACCCCAGCCGAGCACGCCGAGGCCGTTGATCATGGTGGTGTGGGAATCGGTGCCGACCAGCGTGTCGGGGAACGCGTAGGTGCGGCCGTCTTCATCCTTGGTCCAGACCGTGCGGCCGAGGTATTCGAGGTTCACCTGATGGCAAATCCCGGTGCCCGGCGGCACTACGCTGAAGTTGTCGAAGGCACTCTGGCCCCAGCGCAGAAAGGCGTAACGCTCGCCGTTGCGCTGCATTTCGATGTCGACGTTCTGTTCGAAGGCGCTGGCGCTGCCGAACTTGTCGACCATCACCGAGTGGTCGATCACCAGGTCCACCGGCGACAGTGGATTGATCCGTTGCGGGTCGCCGCCGGCCTTGGCCATGGCGGCGCGCATGGCGGCCAGGTCGACCACGGCGGGAACGCCGGTAAAATCTTGCATCAAGACGCGGGCGGGGCGGTACTGGATCTCGCGGTCGGAGCGGCGCTCCTTGAGCCAGGCGGCAATCGCTCGCAGGTCGGCGCCGGTGACGGTTTTTTCGTCTTCCCAGCGCAGCAGGTTTTCCAGCAGCACTTTCAACGACATCGGTAGCTTGTCGAGATCACCGAGGCTTTTGGCGGCATCGGGCAGACTGAAGTAATGGTAGGTCTTGTCGTCGACTTGCAGGGTTTTAAGGGTTTTCAGGCTATCGAGGGACGGCATTACGATCACTCCTTAAAGTCCGCACGGCTACGGACTGAGGGGACGGACAGAGCTTTCAACCTAGCCCCGTTTGTACGTTAAAGCTAATAACCGGACTCTATGGGCAAGTCCGAGGTTCCGAACTCGGCTATCATGCGCCGGTTTTCGTGACAGGCTTTGCTTCAACGCAAGTCTGGGCATCGCGCAGTGGCTGAATTCTTCGCCAACTGCCCAGGAGTAAGAATGAACACCCTCTTTATGCATTGCCGGCCGGGCTTCGAAGGCGAAGTCTGTTCCGAGATTTCCGAACACGCCGCACGGCTGAACGTGGCCGGTTATGCCAAGGCAAAAACCGCCAGCGCCTGCGCCGAATTCATCTGCACCGAAGAAGACGGCGCCGAGCGCCTGATGCGCGGTCAGCGCTTCGCCGATCTGATCTTCCCGCGCCAATGGGCGCGGGGGATTTTCATCGACCTGCCGGAAACCGACCGTATCAGCGTGATTCTCGCGCACATGGCCGACTTCCCGCTGTGCGGCAGCCTGTGGCTGGAAATGGTCGACACCAACGACGGCAAAGAGCTGTCGAACTTCTGCAAGAAATTCGAAGTGCACCTGCGCAAGGCGCTGATGGCGGCCGGCAAACTGGTGGAAGACGCGAACAAGCCGCGTTTGCTGCTGACGTTCAAGAGTGGTCGCGAAGTGTTCATGGGCCTGGCCGAGTCGAATAACTCGGCGATGTGGCCGATGGGCATTCCACGCCTGAAGTTTCCGCGCGAGGCGCCGAGCCGTTCGACGTTGAAGCTGGAAGAGGCGTGGCACCATTTCATCCCGCGCGATCAGTGGGACGAGCGTCTGCACAGCGACATGACTGGCGTCGACCTCGGCGCGGCACCGGGCGGCTGGACCTGGCAACTGGTCAATCGTGGCATGCTGGTGACTGCCATCGACAATGGCCCGATGGCTGAAAGCCTGATGGATACTGGTCTGGTGCAGCATTTGATGGCCGACGGTTTCACCTTCAAGCCACGGCAGCCGGTGGACTGGATGGTCTGCGACATCGTCGAGAAACCGGCACGCAACGCGGCGATGCTGGAAGAGTGGATTGGCGAAGGGCATTGCCGCGAAGCGGTGGTCAACCTCAAGCTGCCGATGAAGCAGCGTTACGCCGAGGTGAAACGCTTGCTGGAGCGCATTGCCGACGGTTTCAAGGAGCGCGGGATTCGCGTCGAAATCGGCTGCAAGCAGCTGTATCACGACCGCGAAGAAGTGACGTGCCACCTGCGTCGCCTGGACGTGAAAAAACCCAAGTCCCGCTGATGTACACAACCCTTGTAGGAGCGAGGCTTGCCCGCGAAGAGGCCCTTAAGGACGCCAAAAGCTTCGCGGGCAAGCCTCGCTCCTACAGGGGATGGCGTCATGCCACAGATGACCGAACACCCGGCAATGCGCGACAATGCCGGCCAGTTTCAGGAGTGAATCATGAGTGAAATGCTTGATACGCCGGTAGACGGCACCCTCGACGCCACCGGCCTCAACTGCCCGGAACCGGTGATGATGCTGCACCAGCACATCCGTGACCTGGCACCCGGCGGCCTGCTCAAGGTGATCGCCACCGACCCGTCGACCCGTCGCGACATTCCCAAGTTCTGCGTGTTCCTCGACCACGAGCTGATCGCGCAGCACGAAGATGCCGGCACTTACCTGTACTGGATTCGCAAGAAATCGGATTAACCAACGCTGACCCTTGTAGGAGCGAGCTCGCTCGCGATGGACGTAAACGATAGCGCGTGTTTGCTGGATAAACGCGTCGCTCTCAGCTCCATCGCGAGCAAGCTCGCTCCTACAGTTCAACCCATCGAATGGCTCATGCGGATCCGCTTGCGTGCACTGCGCGTCAGGCGAATCGACAGCATCAGCGCCGCGCAGCTCAGGCCGACGATCAAACCCTGCCACAGCCCGCTCGGGCCACGGGGTTCGCCGAACCAGTCGGTCAGACCGAGGGCGTAACCCACCGGCAAGCCGATGCCCCAGTAGGCGAACAGGGTGAGGATCATCGTCACCCGAGTGTCCTGAAAACCGCGCAGGGCGCCGGCCGCTGTCACCTGGATGGCGTCGGAAAACTGGAACAGCGCCGAGTACACAATCAGCATCGCCGCGATATGGATCACCGTCGGGTCTGCGGTGTAGATCGCTGCGATGTGCTCGCGCATCAGCAACATCATGCTCGCCGACAGGCAGGCGTAGGCCAGCGCGGTGCCCATGCCGACACCCGCGGCAAAACGCGCCTCGCGCGGCTCTTCACGCCCCAGTGCCTGACCGACGCGCACGGTCACGGCCATGCCCAGGGAGTAAGGGATCATGAACACCAGCGAGCTGACATTCAGGGCAATCTGATGCCCGGCCACCACCGTGGCGCCGAGGCTGCCGATCAGCAGGGCAATCACCGCGAAGATGCTCGATTCGGCAAACACCGCGATGCCGATCGGCAAGCCGATGCTAAGCAGGCGTTTGATCACCGCCCATTGTGGCCAGTCGAAACGGCTGAACAACTGGCTCGACTGATACGCCGGCGCCCAGCGTTCCCAGCCGGCCATGCCCAGCGCCATCACCCACATCACAATCGCCGTGGCCCAGCCACAACCGACGCCGCCCATGGCCGGCACACCGAAGTGGCCATAAATGAAGACGTAGTTCAGCGGAATGTTCAGCGCGAGCCCGCACAACCCCAGGACCATCGCCGGGCGCGTGCGTCCCAGGCCGTCACTGAAACAGCGCAACACATGGTAGAGCGCGACGGCGGGCAGCCCGCTGGCGATGCCGTGCAGGTATTGCATGCACGGGCCGATCAGCTCGGGATCGACCTTCATCAGGTGCAAAATCGGTTCGGCGCTGAACAGCATGCCAGTCGCCATCAAGCCCACCACCAACGCCAGCCACAACGCCTGGCGCACGATCGGGCCGATTTCGCTGTGGGTACCGGCACCAAAGCGCTGGGCGACTTTCGGCGTGGTGGCCAGCAGCGTACCGGTCATCAACAGAAACACCGGGACCCAGATCGAGTTGCCCAGCGCCACCGCCGCCAGATCCCGTGGCCCGACGCGACCGGCCATCACCGCATCGACGAAGCCCATCGCCGTGGTGGCCAGTTGCGCGATCATGATCGGCAACGCCAGGCCGAGCAGGTTCTTCAGCTCGAGGCGAACCCGGGCGGGGCGATTGAGGGAAATGGCGGCGGGGCGGTCAGTCACGGAATTCAAAGGCAAAACGTCCAAAAGGTTTTGATGCGCGAGGCGGCGCATTCTACGCGTTGACGCAACGGTCAGGAAAAGTCCTGTGTTACCCATTTGTAATCACACAAAAACCTGTAGGAGCGAGCCTGCTCGCGATGGGCGTGAGGACGCCGCGTTCATTCAGACAACCCTCGTCATCGTTGACGCCCATCGCGAGCGGGCTCACTCCTACATTAGAGGTGTGTGCTAGGCGTGAAGTGTCATCTGCGCCTACACTGCCGATCCGCCAAAGGAGCCTGCCATGCTGATTGTTGCCGACGAAAATATTCCGCTGCTCGATGCCTTCTTCGAAGGTTTCGGCGAAATCCGCCGGGTGCCGGGACGTTCAATCGACCGCGCCACCGTCGAGCAGGCCGATGTGCTACTGGTGCGCTCGGTGACCAACGTCAATCGCGGGTTGCTCGAAGGCAGCAAGGTGCGCTTCGTCGGCACCTGCACCATCGGCACCGATCACCTCGACCTCGATTACTTTCAGCAGGCCGGCATCACCTGGTCCAGCGCTCCCGGCTGCAATGCCCGTGGCGTGGTCGACTACGTGCTGGGCAGTTTGCTGACCCTCGCCGAAATCGAAGGCGCCGATCTCACCCGGCGCACGTACGGCGTGGTCGGTGCCGGCGAAGTGGGCGGGCGGTTGGTCAAGGTTCTGCAAGGGCTGGGCTGGAACGTGCTGGTCTGCGATCCGCCACGGCAAGCTGCTGAAGGGGGCGATTTCGTCAGCCTTGAGCAGATCATCGAGCAGTGCGATGTCATCAGCCTGCACACACCGTTGAAAAAACACGGGGCCGGTTCGACCTGGCATTTGTTCGACCAAAACCGTTTGAACCAGCTCAAGCCCGGTGCCTGGCTGATCAATGCCAGCCGTGGTCCGGTGGTGGACAACGCCGCCCTGTGCGAGGTGCTGCTGCAGCGCGAAGACCTGCAAGCGGTGCTGGATGTCTGGGAGGGCGAGCCTGAGGTCGATGTGGCACTGGCCGAACTCTGCGTGCTGGCCACGCCGCACATTGCCGGTTACAGCCTCGACGGCAAGCAACGCGGGACGGCGCAGATCTACCAGGCGTACTGCGATTTTCTCGGGCAACCGGCGCAGGTCCGCTTGAGCGATTTGCTGCCGGCACCGTGGTTGTCGCAGGTGACCTTGAACGGTGAGAGCGATCCTGCCTGGGCGCTGGCGATGTTGTGCCGTGGCGTGTACGACCCGCGCCGCGACGACGCGGATTTCCGCCGCAGTCTTGTGAGCAGTGTGAGTGAGCAGCGTGCGGCGTTTGATGCGCTGCGCAAGAATTATCCATCGCGGCGCGAGATTGACGGGTTGCAGGTGCGGATTGAGGGGGATTCGCCTGAGTTGCGCAAGATCGTGGCGGCGTTGGGGGCAACAGCCGTCTAGAAATCGAGTCGGCCGCCTTCGCGGGCAAGCCTCGCTCCTACAGGATCGACGCCATTTTCGACATTACGCGGACCCTGTAGGAGCGAGGCTTGCCCGCGAATGGTCACACCAAAATTCCGGATCAACACCCACAAAAAACCCGGCCATCAGGGCCGGGTCAAGAAGACGGGGCTATATCAATCTTGTTTGGCAGGCTTGACCAATCGCTTTTCCAGTTCGCGGCAAGCGCCCTGGATCATTTTTTCAGTGATCGGTACTTCGCGGCCTTTTTCGTCAATGATTGAGCAACCCAGAGACTGATCTGGCTGTGTGCGGATCACTTGAATCTTGTCATCGCTGCTATTTTGCAAGGACATGGCCTGTCTCCTCTTCAGGTGTGTGCTTACTGTAGAACCGTCAGGTGACCGGGCTATGACAACTCCCTGCGATCTTTCCAGAGCGGCAACACCAGTCCACCAGAAATACCCAGACGTTGCCACCCGGACTTTAGACCAATAGCGTCTAGGACCTAGTCATCGCGGTCATAATTAACCTGACTCATTGTGATTTACAGCGTTCAACCCCATTGAACCGTCAGGCTGGCCCTATCAATTGTGTAACTGGATGAACCCGATGCTCTCTGCCCGTCACCGCCGCGCGATTCGCCTGACCAGCCTTTTTCTCGCGCCCTATCGTTGGCAGGCCTTCGGCGCCTTGCTCGCGCTGGTCGTCACGGCCGGCATCACCTTGTCCATGGGGCAGGGGATTCGCCTGCTGGTGGATCAAGGGTTCATGACCCAGTCCCCGCACCTGCTCAACCAGACGATTGGTTTGTTCATGTTGCTGGTGATAGGCCTGGCGATTGGCACCTTCGCGCGTTTCTACCTGGTGTCGTGGATCGGTGAGCGCGTGGTCGCCGACATCCGCCGTCAGGTGTTCAATCATCTGGTTTATCTGCATCCCGGGTTTTACGAAGACAACCGCAGTTCCGAAATCCAGTCGCGGTTGACCGCCGATACCACGCTGCTGCAATCAGTGATCGGCTCATCGCTGTCCCTGTTCCTGCGCAATCTGCTGATGGTGATCGGCGGGATTGTGTTGCTGTTTATCACCAACCCGAAACTCACCAGCATCGTCGTTGTGGCTTTGCCGCTGGTGATTGCGCCGATCCTGATTTTCGGTCGCCGGGTGCGCAGCCTGTCGCGCCTGAGTCAGGACCGGATTGCCGATATCGGCAGTTATGTTTCCGAAACCCTGGGCCAGATCAAAACCGTGCAGGCCTACAACCACCAGACCCAGGACGAACAACGTTTTGCCGTGACCGTGGAAGAGGCGTTCAACACGGCACGTAAACGGATTTTCCAGCGGGCCTGGCTGATTACCCTGGTGATCGTGCTGGTGTTGGGGGCGGTCGGCGTGATGCTCTGGGTGGGCGGCATGGACGTGATGGCCGGGCGGATTTCAGCGGGGGAACTGGCGGCGTTCGTCTTCTACAGCCTGATTGTCGGCAGTGCGTTCGGCACGTTGAGTGAGGTCATTGGTGAGTTGCAGCGCGCCGCCGGGGCCGCTGAGCGGATTGCCGAACTGCTGCGCTCGGAAAACATCATCCAGCCACCGGCGACTGGCCTGGTGACGTTGCCCGAGCGGGTGACGGGCAATCTCGTTCTGCAGGACGTGCGCTTTTCCTACCCGTCGCGCCCGGAAAGCTACGCCGTCGATGGCTTGAATCTGACCATCAAGGCGGGCGAAACCCTCGCGCTGGTCGGGCCGTCCGGTGCTGGAAAATCGACGGTGTACGACCTGCTGCTACGTTTTTACGATCCCGCCGAAGGGCGCATCCTGCTCGACGGTGTGCCACTGACCCAACTCGATCCATTGGACTTGCGCCGTTGCTTCGCCCTGGTTTCACAAAGCCCGGCGCTGTTCTTCGGCAGCATTGAAGAGAATATCCGCTACGGAAACCCGACAGCGACGCTGGAACAGGTTCAGGAAGCGGCGAAAATCGCCTACGCCCATGACTTTATCGAGGCGATGCCCCACGGTTATCAGACTCATTTGGGCGACGCAGGCCTCGGTTTGTCCGGCGGCCAACGCCAACGCCTGGCCATCGCCCGAGCGCTGCTGGTGGATGCGCCCATCCTGCTGCTCGACGAAGCCACCAGCGCCCTCGACGCCCAGAGCGAACACCTGATCCAGCAAGCCCTGCCCAGCCTGATGAAAAATCGCACCACCCTGGTCATCGCCCATCGCCTGGCTACGGTTAAAAACGCCGACCGGATTGCAGTGATGGATCAGGGGAAACTGGTGGCGGTGGGCACGCATCAGGAGCTGATTGCGAGCAATGCGCTGTATGCGCGGTTGGCTGCGTTGCAGTTCAGTGATGGGCACGATGTCTCGACCCCGTTCGGAGAGGTCACACCGAACCTGTAGGAGCCAGCTTGCTGGCGATGGTCGTTAACGATTACGCGTAAGGACTGGTTCACCGCAGCGCTCTGGAGTCCATCGCCAGCAAGCTGGCTCCTACAGTGGATCGTGGGGTGGCCAAAAAAAATGCCCGCATTTCTCAATGCGGGCATTTTCGTTTAGGCCTCAGACAGGCTTATTGATCATCAAAATAGCGCTCATGCCAATCCACCAACGGCTGTGGCGAGTTGAGCTTCTGGCCGTAGATCACCGAGTACGACAGCACGTTTTGCACGTACTGGCGGGTTTCGTCGAACGGAATGCTTTCCACCCAGACGTCGAAGCTCAGGTGGTCCGCACCGCGCAGCCACTGACGCACACGCCCCGGGCCGGCGTTGTAGGCGGCGGAGGCGAGGACGCGGTTGCCGTTGAACTGGCTGTGCACCTGGCTGAGGTACGCGGCGCCGAGCTGGATGTTCTTGTCCGGATCGAACACCTGCTGTGGCGAGGCCAATGGGATGCTGAACTTGCGTGCGGTTTCCTTGGCAGTGCCCGGCATCAGTTGCATCAGGCCGCTGGCGCCGACGCCTGAGCGGGCGTCGGCCATGAACGCGCTTTCCTGGCGGGTAATGGCGAATACCCAGCTCGAATGCAGGCCGCGAACTTTGGCTTCACGCACGAGGGTTTCGCGGTGGGCCATCGGGAAGCGGATGTCCAGATCGTCCCAATACTGCGCCTGACTGATGGTGCGGATCGCCGGGAAATACCATTTCAGGTCGTAGGCCAGTTTGGCCTGGGCGACCATTTCGTCACGGTTGAAGTGACGGCTGACGTGATACCACTCGCGACGCCCATCGACGATCTGCCCGCGCGCATGGAATTCCAGGGCGCGACGCACGCCCGGCGTGTTGCGAACCTTGTTGATCAGCGCCTGGCTCAATACCAGCGGCTTGTTGTTCAGCGAGTAAGGCAGCTGCGAACGGTCGGCAGCGAGGAAACCGTAGAAGTCACGTTCACGAGCGAGGCCTTTATAAAGTGTCTGCGCCTCCGGGTTCTGCGGTTGCGCCAGTTCCAGGCTACGGGCCTGCCAGTAACGCCAGCGGTTGGTGGTCGCCAGGTCCTGGGGCAAACGGCGGGTCAACTGATAGGCATCGTCCCAGCGGGCCAGGCGCAGCAGCAGGCGCAAGCGCCACTCGGACACGGTGTTGTCACGCAATTCCGGGTCGTACTTGGTCATCACGTCCAGCGCGCGACTGTCGAAACGGCGAGCGAGGGTCAGGCCGATTTCCCGGGCGATCGCGACTTTTTCGTCACGGGAGAAATGCATGCTGCTGGCGTAACCGTCGAGCAACGCCATGGCCTTGTCCGGGTCTTGCTTGGCCAGGCGGCGCAGGCCGAGGCTGACAATGTCGGACATCGGCTCGTCGGCCGGTGTGAAACGCGACGGCTGGATGAGCAGTTCGGGTTTCTGCGCCACGTCCACCAGCAAACGGCCGCGAGGGGCGAGGGTGGTCAGGCCGTTGACCAGGCTGTTGGCCAGCGGATAGTTGCGCGCCTGGGCGGCAAGCTTGGTGCGTTCCCAACGTTTCTGTTCGGTCAGTTGGCCTTCGGCAGCCCAGACTCCGAACAGGCCGTCACACGCCGAAGGCAGGGATTTACCGGTCAGCCAGAGCTTGTTGGCGTTGGCGTAGCCTTCGGATTTCAAGTTGTGCCCGATCTGGTACTGCGCGTTCAGGCAGTCCAGCTCGGTGAAATTCAGCTTGGGATCGTAGTATTTGACGAAGGTCGCCCAGTCGCCGCGATCGGCCAGCCAGCGCAACCAGCGCAGTTTCATCCAGTTGGCTTGCGGCAAGTCACCGTGTTCGGCGAGGAATTTTTCGATCTCGGCGTTGCTCGCCGTTTTCAGGCGTGCGGTCAGTTCGTCATAGGCCAGGTACGGCTCCAGCGGGTAGTCGCTGAGCGCCTTGCTATAACGGAAGTACGGGCCGGTATCACCCTTGGCCAGGGCGCGCTTGGCTTCATCGTAATACTGGCGTTGAGTGGACAGGTCCACCGCCTGGGCAGTTTGAACGGCAGCGGCAGAGAGAAGAAAGCAGGATAAAAGACTGAAAAGGCGACTGCGCATGAGACGTCCGGGCAGAGAAATCATGACAAGTGCGAGGCATGCCCGCACTGAATAATCTGTAGCTTAGCCTTTTGCCAGCAACCGGCGAAAGCTTTGCGGGCCTGTCAGCATCAGTTCGCAACATTTGTCATGCAGAGTGCCCCGAAGGTGAAATTGCCGGCCTTCTGAAGCCTCAAGTCAGGTAGAATGCGCGCCCGGTTTTTGGAGAAGCTCATGACCCTGCTCAAATTCAGCGATGTGTCCCTTGCTTTCGGCGCTATGCCGTTGTTGGACAAGGTGTCCTGGCAGATCGCCCGTGGTGAGCGGGTGTGCATCATCGGCCGCAACGGCACTGGCAAGTCCAGCATGATGAAGCTCGTCAAGGGCGACCAGAAGCCTGACGACGGCTCCGTGTGGCGCGCACCCGGCCTCAAGATTGGCGAATTGCCGCAAGAATTGCCGGTAGCCGACGAGCGGACCGTGTTCGACGTAGTGGCTGAAGGCCTGGACGGTGTCGGTGCGCTGCTTGCCGAGTATCACCACCTGAGCCAGAACATCGTCACCGACGCCGACCTGGACAAGCTGATGCACGTCCAGCACGACCTCGAAGCCCGCGATGGCTGGCGTTTGCAAACCCTGGTCGACAGCACCCTCAGCCGCCTGCAACTGCCGGCCGACAAGACCCTCGCCGAATTGTCCGGCGGCTGGCGTCGTCGCGTCCTGCTGGCGCAGGCGCTGGTGTCCGAGCCCGATCTGCTGCTGCTCGACGAACCAACCAACCACCTGGACATCGGTGCGATTGCCTGGCTCGAAGAAGCGCTGAAGGATTTCCAGGGCGCCGTGCTGTTCATCACGCACGACCGTTCCTTCCTGCAAAACCTCGCGACCCGCATTCTTGAACTGGATCGCGGTGGCCTGATCGACTGGAATGGCGACTACGCCAGTTTCCTCGTGCACAAAGAAGCCGAACTGGCCGCCGAGGCCACCGCCAACGCGCTGTTCGACAAGAAACTGGCCCAGGAAGAAGTCTGGATCCGCCAGGGCATCAAGGCCCGTCGCACCCGTAACGAAGGCCGCGTCCGTGCACTGAAAGCATTGCGCGTTGAACGTAGCGAGCGTCGTGAGCGCACCGGCAAGGCCAACATTCAGCTGGATACCGCTGACAAGTCCGGCAAGCAGGTGATGGTCCTTGAGAACGTGAGTTTCGCTCACCCGGGCGGTCCGTTCCTGATCAAGGATTTCTCGATGGTCCTGACGCGCGGCGACCGTATCGGTCTGCTTGGCGCCAACGGTACCGGCAAGACCACGCTGCTGAAGCTGATGCTCAGCGGTCTGCAACCGACCAGCGGTAAAGTGGAAGAGGGCACGCGCATCGACGTGGCGTACTTCGACCAGTTGCGCCACCAACTGGACCTGGAAAAGACCGTGATCGACAACGTGGCCGAAGGTCGCGATTTCATCGACATCGATGGTCAGAGCCGTCACGTGCTGAGTTACCTCGGCGACTTCCTGTTCAGCCCGCAGCGTGCCCGCACGCCGGTCAAGGCGCTGTCAGGTGGTGAGCGTGCGCGTCTGTTGCTGGCGAAACTGTTCAGCAAACCGGCCAACCTGCTGGTCCTCGACGAACCGACCAACGACCTCGATGTGGAAACACTCGAACTGCTGGAAGAGGTCCTGCTGACCTTCAACGGCACCGTGCTGATGGTCAGCCACGACCGGGCATTCCTCGACAACGTGGTCACCAGCACACTGGTCTTCGAAGGTGAAGGCAAGGTTCGCGAATACGTCGGTGGTTATCAGGACTGGCTGCGTCAGGGCGGTTCGCCGCGCCTGTTGGGCGTGACCGAGAGCAAGTCCGGCAAGGCTGACCTGACGTCGGCGGTCGTAACGGCTGAGCCTGCACCGGTTGCGGCGGCGGTCGAAGCGCCGGTGGCGAAGAAGAAACTCAGCTACAAGTTGCAGCGTGAGCTGGAAATGTTGCCGAGCCAGATCGAAGCCATGGAGCAGCAGATCGCCGTCGTTGAGGCCCAGATGGCCGATGCTGGCTTCTATCAGCGACCTGCTGCCGAGACGGCCGCGGTGATCGCTCAGTTGGAGCAGTTGCAGGCTGAGCTCGACGTGATGGTCGAGCGTTGGGCCGAGCTGGATGCCTGATTGATCCTGCAATAAAAAAGCCCGGCGCTCAGTGATGAACGCCGGGCTTTTCGTATGCGATCCCTTGTAGGAGCCGGCTTGCTGGCGATCGCGGTTTGTCAGCTGGCATTGATGTCGACTGATGCACCGTGATCGCCAGCAAGCCGGCTCCTACAAGGATCGGTTATCAGCTTTTGTTTTGCAGGCGCACGGCAAGTACGTCGCAAGGTGCGCCGTGCAGTACGTCATTGGCGGTGGAGCCCAGCAGCAATGCCAGGCCATGCCGGCCATGGCTGCCCACCACGATCAGGTCGCAGGTCTGCTCTTTGGCCAGGTGATGAATCTCCTGGCGTGGCTGGCCGTAGGTCAGGTGGCTGTACTCTTTGGACAGTTCCGGGTACTTCACGATCAGCCGGTCAAGACGTTCCTTGGCCTGATCGAACTGTTGCTGCTGCAACTGGGAAAGGTCCATCGGCACGTCGCCGCCAAAGGCCATGGCCATCGGCTCGACAATGTGCACCAGGGACAGTTTCGCGCCATTGCTCACCGACAGTTCGCGAGCTCGGTGGATGACAGGGTCGCACTCTTCGGTCAGGTCTACAGCGACCAGAATGTGGTTGTAGGGCATGAGGTGCTCCTCCTGAGGATTGCAATATTGGTAAGTATGGCTGGTTTCAAGCGCAGTGTTTTCAAAGTGACTCAAAGCGCTCATCAAGAATCGGGAGTACAGATATGACGGTCTGGATAGTGGTGTCAATCCTGTTGGTGGTTCTCAGTCCGCTGGCGTGGTTGCGTCCGTCCCGTGGGCAGAGCGGGCGCATGGCCCTGCGCATGGAGGCGCGACGCATCGGGCTGGCCATGCAACTGGCGCCTCAGGAGTGGCCGCATTGGCTGAGCCAGGAACCGCCAAGCCCTTGCGCGCAGTACCATCGACCGCGTCGCGGCAATCAACCGGCGTGCTGGAGTTACTGGCAAAAGTCGCCGGGCGTTTGGGTGAATCAATGGCAGGAGGTCTGCGAGGATCCGGCGTTGCTGATTCATTTCGAAAAGTTGCCGGCCAACGTCTACAAGGTCGAAGCGGACAAGCAGATGATCACGTTGTACTGGGGCGAGAAGGGCGAAGCGACAGTTTTGCAACAAATCGATGCAACCCTCAAAGCCCTCGCCTGACCCGGACCCCTGTAGGAGCGAGCCTGCTCGCGATGAACCGGAGAACCCCGCTGGGTGTCAGGCACCCAGCGTTATCGTTGACGACCATCGCGAGCAGGCTCGCTCCTACGGAGGTATTCGCCTTTCTGCAGGCAATAAAAAGCCCGACATTCAACATCGGGCTGGAGTTGGCCAGGCAGGCCGGTAATTCACTGTGCGCTGATCTTACGCCGGGCATTCGCCGACGCGTTCATATTTTTTCCTCAACCTCCCGCCCAGCGTAGCCCGTTAAACAAAGGCTGCCGTGAATTAGGGCGACTTTTCTAACTATTGATTCTATGAATGGCCTCACATGCAGCCGGGTGTTGCAGGTCTTCGTGTTACGGAAATGACCGGAAAGTCGCGTTTCAACCCGTGTTTTGGGCGATTGACAATTGTCGGAAATTCCGTGAAGGTGACGTACCCAAATCAAACGGGCGTATGAATTGAGCGTTTGTATTTCAGATCGCTCCTACAGAATCCCGACTATCGCGTTGGCGGGTGTGCCGGGTGGATTGGCGTAGCATCGACGATAAACGTCACTGCCAAGCCATTCGCCTGCTTCCGACGTGTACTGTTCAGCTTCCATATCGTGGAGATCAGTTGATGATTTACGAAGGTAAAGCCATCACGGTTAAGGCTCTTGAAAGTGGCATCGTCGAATTGAAATTCGACCTCAAGGGTGAGTCCGTCAACAAGTTCAACCGTCTAACCCTGAACGAACTGCGTCAGTCCGTAGACACCATCAAGGCAGATGCTTCGATCAAGGGTGTGATCGTCAGCAGCGGCAAGGACGTGTTCATCGTCGGCGCCGACATCACCGAATTTGTCGAGAACTTCAAGCTGCCGGATGCAGAGCTTGTCGCTGGCAACCTCGAAGCCAACAAGATTTTCAGCGATTTCGAAGACCTCAACGTCCCGACTGTCGCCGCGATCAACGGCATCGCCCTGGGTGGCGGTCTGGAAATGTGCCTGGCGGCGGACTACCGCGTCATGTCCGTCACGGCCAAGATCGGTCTGCCGGAAGTCAAGCTGGGCATCTACCCGGGCTTTGGCGGCACTGTACGCCTGCCGCGCCTGATCGGTGCCGACAACGCCATCGAGTGGATTGCCGCCGGTAAGGAAAACCGTGCTGAAGACGCGCTGAAAGTCGGCGCCGTCGATGCAGTGGTTGAGCCTGGGAAACTGCAGGAAGCCGCTCTGGAACTGATCAAACGCGCCATTTCCGGCGAGTTCGACTACAAAGCCAAGCGTCAGCCGAAGCTGGAAAAGCTGAAACTGAACGCCATCGAACAAATGATGGCTTTCGAAACCGCCAAAGGTTTCGTGGCAGGCCAGGCTGGCCCGAACTACCCGGCACCGGTCGAAGCGATCAAGACCATCCAGAAAGCCGCGAACTTCGGTCGCGACAAAGCGCTGGAAGTCGAAGCCGCCGGTTTCGTCAAACTGGCCAAGACCTCTGCCGCGCAGAGCTTGATCGGTCTGTTCCTGAACGACCAGGAACTGAAGAAAAAGGCCAAGGCCTACGACGAAATCGCCAAAGACGTGAAGCAGGCTGCCGTATTGGGCGCCGGCATCATGGGTGGCGGTATCGCTTATCAGTCGGCCTCCAAAGGCACGCCGATCCTGATGAAAGACATCAACGAACACGGCATCGAGCAAGGCCTGGCTGAAGCCGCCAAGCTGCTGGTCGGTCGCGTTGATAAAGGTCGCATGACCGCGGCGAAAATGGCCGAAGTGCTCAACGGCATTCGTCCGACCCTGTCCTACGGCGACTTCGGTCACGTTGACCTGGTGGTTGAAGCGGTCGTCGAGAACCCTAAGGTCAAGCAGGCTGTGCTGGCTGAAGTGGAAGACAAGGTCAAAGAGGACACCATCCTCGCGTCCAACACCTCGACCATTTCCATCACCTTGCTGGCCAAAGCCCTCAAGCGCCCGGAAAACTTCGTCGGCATGCACTTCTTCAACCCGGTGCACATGATGCCGCTGGTTGAAGTGATTCGTGGCGAGAAGTCCAGCGAGCTGGCCGTTGCCACTACCGTTGCCTACGCCAAGAAAATGGGCAAGAACCCGATCGTCGTCAACGACTGCCCGGGCTTCCTGGTCAACCGCGTCCTGTTCCCGTACTTCGGCGGCTTCGCCAAGCTGGTCAGCGCCGGTGTGGACTTCGTCCGTATCGACAAAGTCATGGAAAAATTCGGCTGGCCGATGGGCCCGGCGTACCTGATGGACGTGGTCGGCATCGACACCGGCCACCACGGTCGCGACGTTATGGCTGAAGGCTTCCCGGATCGCATGAAAGACGACCGCCGTTCGGCTGTCGACGTGCTCTACGAAGCCAAGCGCCTGGGCCAGAAGAATGGCAAAGGCTTCTACGCCTACGAGACCGACAAGAAGGGCAAGCAGAAGAAAGTCGCCGATCCGTCGGTACTGGAAGTGCTCAAGCCAATCGTCTTTGAACAGCGCGAAGTGACTGACGAAGACATCATCAACTGGATGATGATCCCGCTGTGCCTGGAAACCGTGCGTTGCCTGGAAGACGGCATCGTCGAAACCGCTGCCGAAGCCGACATGGGTCTGGTCTACGGTATTGGTTTCCCTCCATTCCGTGGCGGTGCGCTGCGCTACATCGATTCGATCGGTGTTGCCGAGTTCGTTGCCCTGGCTGACCAGTACGCTGATTTGGGCGCGCTGTACCACCCGACCGCAAAACTGCGTGAAATGGCCAAAACCGGCCAACGGTTCTTCGGTTAAGCGTCCCAACTTTTGAGCGAGAGTGAAATTTTATGAGCTTGAATCCAAGAGACGTCGTGATTGTCGACTTCGGTCGTACTCCGATGGGCCGCTCCAAGGGCGGCATGCACCGCAACACCCGTGCTGAAGATATGTCGGCACACCTGATCAGCAAATTGCTGGAACGCAACGTCAAGGTCGACCCGAACGAAGTCGAAGACGTGATCTGGGGCTGTGTGAACCAGACCCTGGAGCAGGGCTGGAACATCGCTCGCATGGCGTCGCTGATGACTCAGATCCCGCACACTGCTGCCGGCCAGACCGTCAGCCGCCTGTGCGGCTCGTCGATGAGCGCTCTGCACACTGCTGCGCAAGCGATCATGACCGGCAACGGTGACGTATTCGTCGTCGGCGGCGTCGAGCATATGGGTCACGTGAGCATGATGCACGGTGTCGATCCGAACCCGCACATGTCGCTGTACGCGGCGAAAGCCTCGGGCATGATGGGCCTGACCGCTGAAATGCTGGGCAAAATGCACGGCATCACTCGCGAACAGCAGGACGCTTTTGGCGTGCGCTCCCACCAGCTCGCTCACAAGGCGACTGTGGAAGGCAAGTTCAAAGACGAAATCATCCCGATGCAGGGCTACGACGAGAACGGTTTCCTGAAACTGTTCGACTACGACGAAACCATTCGTCCGGAAACTACCCTGGAAAGCCTGGCGGCGTTGAAGCCAGCGTTTAACCCGAAGGGTGGCACCGTGACTGCCGGTACTTCGTCGCAAATCACCGATGGTGCTTCGTGCATGATCGTGATGTCGGCGCAGCGTGCACAGGACCTGGGTATCCAGCCTCTGGCGGTGATTCGTTCGATGGCAGTGGCAGGTGTGGATCCGGCAATCATGGGCTATGGTCCAGTACCGGCAACACAAAAAGCACTGAAGCGCGCGGGCCTTGGCATCAACGATATCGACTTCTTCGAGCTCAACGAAGCTTTCGCCGCACAGGCCCTGCCAGTGCTGAAAGATCTGAAAGTGCTCGACAAGATGAACGAGAAGGTTAACCTGCACGGCGGCGCGATCGCCCTGGGTCACCCGTTCGGTTGCTCCGGTGCGCGTATCTCCGGCACTTTGCTGAACGTGATGAAGCAAAATGGCGGTACCTTCGGGGTAGCCACCATGTGCATTGGTCTCGGCCAAGGCATCTCCACCGTCTTCGAACGCGTTTAAGCGTTCCGTTGACGGAAGCCGGGGCCAAGTGCCCCGGTTTTTGTTTTTCCGGATTTATTTTGTTTTTATTTTGAAAAAATTTGAGTGAGGGCCAAACCATGCCGATACAACCTGGGCTCTACCAACATTACAAAGGTCCGCAGTACCGCGTATTCAGTATTGCGCGGCATTCGGAAACGGAAGAAGAAGTGGTCTTTTACCAAGCCCTGTATGGCGATTACGGCTTTTGGGTGCGCCCCTTGAGCATGTTCCTGGAGTCGGTCGAGGTTGACGGTGAACAGGTGCCACGCTTTGCTTTGGTGCAAGCCGAACCGAGCCTTTTTACCAAGCCATAAGCTGAGAGCGCGCAGAACCCTGCGCTTGACCTCACCTTGTAGCCACTATATATAGCGGTGCCGCGTCAGGCGCCAACCGCCTTTCACTTCTAGAATTCAGGAATTTTCTGATCCATGGGCAAATCGCTGGTCATTGTGGAATCCCCGGCTAAGGCCAAGACCATCAACAAGTATCTGGGTAACCAATACGTGGTGAAGTCGAGTATCGGCCATATCCGAGACCTGCCCACCAGCGGTTCGGCTAGCGCCAGCAAAGAGCCAGCCGCCAAGCGCGGCAAAGCCGCTGCGGGTGAAGGTCCGGTGCTCTCGCCTAAAGAGAAAGCGCGCAAGCAGCTGGTCTCGCGCATGGGTGTCGATCCGGATCATGGCTGGAAAGCCAAGTACGAGATCCTCCCGGGCAAGGAAAAGGTTATCGAAGAGCTGCGCCGGCTCGCCAAGGATGCTGACACCATCTATCTCGCAACCGACTTGGATCGCGAGGGGGAAGCCATTGCCTGGCACCTGCGCGAAGCCATCGGTGGTGACGACAGCCGCTACAAGCGCGTGGTGTTCAACGAAATCACCAAGAAGGCGATTCAGGAAGCCTTCTCCAAACCAGGCGAGCTGGACATCGACCGTGTCAACGCCCAGCAGGCGCGTCGTTTCCTCGACCGCGTGGTGGGTTACATGGTTTCGCCGCTGCTGTGGGCCAAGATCGCCCGTGGCCTGTCCGCCGGTCGCGTGCAATCGGTTGCCGTGAAGCTGGTGGTGGAGCGTGAGCGTGAAATCCGCGCGTTCATCCCGGAAGAGTACTGGGAAGTCCACGCTGACCTTGGCACCGCCAAGGGCGCTACCGTGCGTTTCGACGTCGCTCGCGAGAAGGGCGAAGCGTTCAGGCCGCTGAACGAAGCCCAGGCCATGGCTGCGCTGGAGAAGCTCAAGGCTTCCAGCTACAGCATCGTCAAGCGCGAAGACAAGCCGACCAGCAGCAAGCCGTCGGCACCGTTCATCACGTCCACCCTGCAGCAGGCCGCGAGCAACCGCCTGGGCTTCGGCGTGAAGAAAACCATGATGATGGCCCAGCGCTTGTACGAAGCCGGCTACATCACTTATATGCGTACCGACTCCACCAACCTCTCGGCCGATGCCGTGACGATGGCGCGTACGTATATTGAAGGCGAATTCGGCAAGAAGTACCTGCCAGAAACCCCGAACGTCTACAGCAGCAAGGAAGGCGCACAAGAGGCTCACGAAGCGATTCGTCCGTCCGACGCCAACACCGAGCCAAGCAAGCTGTCGGGCATGGAGCGTGATGCAGAGCGGCTTTACGAGCTGATCTGGCGCCAGTTCCTCGCCTGCCAGATGCTGCCGGCGCAATACCTGTCGACCACGGTCACCGTTGGTGCCGGCGATTTCGAGCTGCGTGCCAAGGGCCGTATCCTGAAGTTCGACGGTTACACCCGCGTCATGCCGCAAATCGCCAAGCCTGGTGATGACGACGTGCTGCCGGACATGGCCCAGGGCGACGCGATGAAGCTGATCAAGCTTGATCCGACCCAGCACTTCACCAAGCCGCCGGCGCGTTACTCGGAAGCGAGCCTGGTGAAAGAAATGGAAAAACGCGGTATCGGTCGTCCTTCGACCTACGCGGCGATTATTTCGACCATCCAGGACCGTGGTTATGTAGCGCTGCACAACCGTCGTTTCTACTCGGAAAAGATGGGTGACATCGTCACCGAGCGCCTGTCCGAGAGCTTCTCCAATCTCATGGACTACGGCTTCACCGCCGGCATGGAAGAGAATCTCGATGACGTGGCCCAGGGCGAGCGCGACTGGAAAAACGTGCTGGACGAGTTCTACGGCGACTTCAAGAAGAAGCTCGAAGTGGCCGAAAGCCCGGAAAGCGGCATGCGTGCCAACCAGCCGGTGATGACCGACATTCCGTGCCTGACCTGTGGCCGTCCGATGCAGATCCGTACCGCATCGACCGGCGTGTTCCTCGGTTGCTCGGGTTACAGCCTGCCGCCGAAAGAGCGCTGCAAGGCCACCGTCAACCTGGTGCCGGGTGATGAAATCGCCGCGGACGACGAGGGTGAGTCGGAATCGCTGGTGCTGCGTGGCAAGCATCGTTGCCCGATCTGCAGCACGGCGATGGACGCTTACCTGCTCGATGAGAAGCGCAAGCTGCACATCTGTGGCAACAACCCGGATTGCGACGGCTACGAAATCGAAGAGGGCACCTATCGCATCAAGGGCTACGAAGGTCCGAGCCTGGAATGCGACAAGTGTGGCAGCGAGATGCAGCTCAAGACTGGCCGTTTCGGCAAGTTCTTCGGTTGCACCAACGCAACGTGCAAGAACACCCGCAAACTGCTGAAAAGCGGTGATGCGGCACCGCCGAAGATGGATCCGGTGAAGATGCCTGAGCTGAAATGCGAAAAGGTCAACGACACCTACATCCTGCGCGACGGGGCTTCCGGCCTGTTCCTGGCCGCCAGCCAGTTCCCGAAAAACCGCGAGACCCGTGCGCCGTTGGTCATGGAAATCATCCCGCACAAGGATGAGATCGATCCGAAGTACCACTTCCTCTGTGAAGCGCCGAAAAAGGACCCGGACGGTCTCCCTGCCGTGATCCGTTACAGCCGCAAGACCAAAGAGCAGTACGTGCAGACGGAAGTCGACGGTAAGCCGACTGGCTGGAAAGCGTATTACGACGGCGGCAAGTGGACAGTTGAAGACAAGCGCCCGGCAGCCAAAGCTTAAACAGCGCTGCAATTAAAAGGCCGCATGAAACCCTCGGGTTTTCATGCGGCCTTTTTGTTTTGGGCTTGCGGTGTGCTTGGGTGATCCACGACACTGTCTGACCTGCGTGAAGCAATTATTTCGTTGTGGAGGCTGCCGTCATGGCCCACGAACTCTATACCCGTACCAATCAGAAGATTTATTTCGCCGGCCTGTCGCTGGAAGCGCTTGCCAAGGCTGAAGAGGGGCGGGCGATGAACTCCCTGGCGCTGATTCAGGCCGGGCGCGAATCGGCGTTGTTTCACTTGTACGGTGCGTTGCTGGGGCTGTGCCATGAAATTGCCGGTTTCTATCGCTTGCCTCAGGCCAATGCGCCTCGGGCGGAGATGTTGCTGACTCGGGAAGTGCTGGAAGCCATCGCCATTCCAGAAATGGCCGAGATGGTCGAGTTGGCGCAAAACCCGGAAACCTGGCTGGCCAAGCTGCTGTCGGCTCATGCTGCGTTGTTCCAGCCGCCGCGTGCACCGCACAAACCCAAGGGCGACGTGACGCAGCCGCTGATCCTGGCCGTTAATCTGGATGAAGAAGATTCGCCGGAAGAGCTGAGTCGGGAGGAGTTGGAGAGCTGGCGTCAGAACCTGAAAGGCCTGGCGATTCGTTTTCGCGAAGGGTTGAACGAGTGCTGAAGGATTGAGTGTTTAACGGAGGGTCCGACGGGCTGTCCGTTTCAGGGATGAGTGTTGTGAGAAATGTCTCTTCGTAATGGCATCTGGTCAAGATCCTGAGCGAAGCCTGTCCGATGCCTATATAATCGCCGCCTTTCGTGGAGAACAGACCTTTATGCCGACGTCCTTTCTAGAAATTGTCGAGTTACCAGACGGCCGAATCGAGCTGCGCAGGGCCGAGGACGAGGGTTCTCTGGTTACTTTGGATTTCTCTGAGGATGCTAAAGCGTTCCTGCAGGGCCAACACGTGGAAGTTGCCAAGGCGATGTTGAGCGTCGGCGTTCAGATGGCTGGCCGCTTGGTTGAGGGTGATTTCAATACGGATGAGAGCTCACGGGTCCTTCATTGATCCCGTTCGTCGCTTTTTCCTGATACCGCTACAGACCGGCTTCTCTATTCTTGGAGAAGCCCCGCGCAGTTCAGTGCGTGCTTCGTTTAACCCAGTCGAATGTTCAGACTTTGTGCGTCCCCGGTCCGGGCGGCGCTGATCAACTGTTGCCGTGAAGTGGTGCTCAGTGGATTGAGCCAGCTGACGACTGTGTGGCTGCGACCCAGACGCAACGCTTCGCAGGTCAGCTGTTGTGCACTCTGAGTGCCGCGCGGTTGCAGCAACAGAATGCGTTCACGATTCAGGCCGGCGTCTCGAAGCCAGGTTTGTGTCAGGCTGGCCGGCGGGGCGATCAATGTCAGCCAGCGCGCGTCCTGATCCTCGCTCAGTTCCCTGAGGATCGGTGCCAGAAGGCTCAGGCAGTTCCCGGCCGCACCACGCAATGACAGCTCACTGAAAACTTCAGGTTCGGCGCTCCAGGGCGACTCGACCACATCCTTCAGAATCGGTGCCATCGGCTGCACCATGAACGCCTCGAACAACGGCAGTTGGGCTTGCTGTGATGTGTGTGGGAACTGCATAAAGCCTCCTTTAGCGGCGAATGACGCCGACACTCAAGCCTTCGATCACCAGTTCCTGATCTTTCAGGTTCACTTCGATAGGGGCGAATTCAGGGTTTTCTGCAATCAACCAGACTTTGCTGCCGTCACGCTTGAAGCGTTTGACCGTTACTTCGTCGCCGATCCGCGCCACCACGATCTGGCCGTTGCGGGCCTCACGGGTGGTATGGACAGCCAGAAGGTCGCCGTCGAAAATGCCCACGTCCTTCATGCTCATGCCGTGAACGCGCAGTAAATAGTCCGCGCGAGGATGGAAAAAGGCAGGGTTGATGTTGCAGGATTCTTCGATGTGCTGCTGGGCAAGGATCGGTGCACCGGCAGCCACTCGGCCAATGATGGGCAGGGTGGATTCGTCGGCCTTGGCTTCGAAACCTGGGATGCGAATGCCGCGGGATGCGCCCGGCGTCATCTCGATCGCACCCTTGCGAGCCAGCGCCTTGAGGTGTTCTTCCGCTGCGTTGGGCGACTTGAAACCCAGTTCCTGAGCGATTTCCGCGCGGGTCGGCGGGTAGCCGTTGTCTTCCAGGCAGCGTTTGATGAAGGCCAGAATCTCGGCTTGGCGTGGCGTCAGCTTTAGCATATTGATCGCTCTGTCTTTTTATACAGTGACTGGGATTATATACAGTGAAAGCGACTTGGCAATGCCCCTTTTTTTACCGGCCGCCAGACGGTCGATCAGCCGGCTGATTAAAGCGTCGTCGTTGTATGGTTAAATAGCTGACCGGCCATTCCCAAAACGAACCGCCAGACTTGACAAGGCCTGGGCTGAAACGTATGTTTCAAACAAGTGTTTGTCAGGCGGAGTAGCCATGGCCCAGTCGGAAACCGTTGAACGCATTCTTGATGCTGCCGAGCAGTTGTTCGCGGAAAAAGGTTTCGCAGAAACCTCGTTGCGTCTGATCACCAGCAAGGCCGGTGTCAATCTGGCGGCGGTGAACTATCACTTCGGGTCGAAGAAGGCGCTGATTCAAGCCGTCTTCTCGCGCTTTCTCGGGCCGTTCTGTTTAAGCCTTGATAAAGAGCTGGAGCGGCGTCAGGCCAAGCCCGAGAACAAACCGACACTTGAAGAACTGCTCGAAATCCTCGTCGAGCAAGCCCTGGTGGTACAGCCACGCAGCGGCAACGATCTCTCGATTTTCATGCGTTTGCTGGGGCTGGCGTTCAGTCAGAGCCAGGGTCACCTGCGTCGTTATCTGGAAGACATGTACGGCAAGGTATTCCGTCGCTACATGATGCTGGTCAACGAAGCTGCGCCACGCATTCCACCGATCGAGCTGTTCTGGCGCGTGCACTTCATGCTGGGTGCGGCAGCGTTCAGCATGTCCGGTATCAAGGCCTTGCGCGCGATTGCCGAGACCGATTTCGGCGTCAACACCTCCATTGAGCAAGTGATGCGCCTGATGGTGCCCTTCCTGGCCGCCGGCATGCGCGCCGAAACCGGCGTGACCGACACGGCCATGGCCACTGCGCAATTGCGTCCGCGCAGCAAATCGACACAGGTTGCCGCCAAGGTTTAACCGCGCACGGGTGGGCGCGGCAGCTGACATCCGCTAAGCTAGCCGCCCATGCCGACTCTCGTTCTGAACCCGCTCCCCATAGATATCGCCGACCTGCCGGGCAAAGTCCGCAGCGGCGAACGCGTGCGAGCCGGGTTTATCGTTATCAAGGAATCTCTATGACTGCTGGCCTGCAAGGCTCGTTGATGGTGGACGTCGCCGGTACCTGGCTGACGGCTGAAGATCGCCAATTGTTACGCCAACCGGAAGTGGGCGGCCTGATCATTTTTGCCCGCAACATCGAACACCCGCGTCAGGTGCGCGAACTGAGCGCCGCCATCCGAGCCGTTCGACCTGATCTGCTGCTGGCAGTGGATCAGGAGGGCGGTCGGGTGCAACGCCTGCGCCAGGGCTTCGTGCGACTGCCGGCCATGCGCGCCATTGCCGACAACCCGAACGCCGAATACCTGGCCGAGCAGTGCGGCTGGATCATGGCGACCGAAGTGTTGGCCGTCGGCCTCGACCTGAGCTTTGCCCCGGTGCTGGATCTGGATTACCAGCGCAGCGCCGTGGTCGGTACCCGTTCGTTCGAAGGTGACCCGGAGCGTGCTGCACTGCTGGCAGGTGCATTTATCCGTGGCATGAACAGCGCCGGCATGGCCGCCACCGGTAAACACTTCCCCGGCCACGGTTGGGCGGAGGCCGATTCCCACGTCGCGATCCCGAATGACGAGCGCAGCCTCGATGAAATCCGCGCCAACGATCTGGTGCCGTTTGCCAAATTGAGCAAGCAACTGGCCGCCGTGATGCCGGCCCATGTTATTTACCCGCAAGTCGATTCCCAGCCGGCCGGCTTCTCCCGTCGCTGGTTGCAGGACATCCTGCGCGGCGAGTTGCAGTTCGACGGCGTGATCTTCAGCGATGACCTGTCGATGGCCGGCGCTCACGTGGTCGGCGATGCTGCCAGCCGTATCGAAGCCGCGCTGAGCGCTGGTTGCGACATGGGCCTGGTGTGCAACGACCGCGCCGCTGCGGAGCTCGCGCTGAGTGCCGCCCAGCGTCTGAAGGTCAAGCCGTCCGAGCGCATTGCGCGGATGCGCGGCCAGTCGTATGCCAGCACTGAATACCGTCAAGACCCGCGCTGGCTGACGGCCATTGGTGCGCTCAAAGACGCTCAACTGATTGAATAAGGACTTTACGTTATGACGGTTTACGCGATTATCGGTGGCACCGGCCTGACTCAACTGGAAGGCCTGAGCATTCGTCAGTCACTGGCGGTGGACACCCCTTACGGCACGCCTTCGGCCGAGGTGCAGATCGGTGAGTACGCCGGCAAGGAAGTGCTGTTCCTCGCGCGTCATGGTCACCCGCACCGTTTCCCGCCGCATCAGGTGAACTACCGCGCCAACCTCTGGGCGCTAAAGCAGGCTGGCGCCGAAGCGATTCTTGCGGTCAACGCTGTCGGCGGAATTCATGCTGCGATGGGTACCGGGCATTTCTGCGTGCCGCATCAACTGATCGATTACACCAGCGGTCGCGAACACACCTATTTTGCCGATGACCTGGAACAGGTCACCCACATCGACTTCAGCTATCCCTACAGCGAACCGCTGCGCGAGCAATTGATCGCGGCATTGGCGGCTGAAGGCGTTGGTTACAGCAGTCATGGCGTGTATGCCTGCACGCAGGGACCGCGCCTGGAAACGGTGGCGGAGATTGCGCGACTGGAGCGCGACGGTTGCGACATCGTCGGCATGACCGGCATGCCGGAAGCGGCATTGGCGCGTGAGCTGGAGCTGGATTACGCGTGCCTGGCGTTGGTGGTGAACCCGGCGGCGGGCAAGTCGACAGCTGTGATTACCATGGCCGAGATCGAGCAGGCGTTGCATGACGGAATGGGCAAGGTGAAGTCGACATTGGCGCGGGTGTTGAAGGGCTGATCGATCGTTGCACCGAGTTGACCTCATCGCTGGCAAGCCAGCTCCTACAGGTGTCGAGTTATCCCTTGTAGGAGCTGGCTTACCAGCGATAGCGATTTAACTGCCACCACTACTTATCGATCTTCTCCGGCAAAGGCGCAAACAACGCCTCAATATCATCACTCTGCAACTTCCAGTCCCCAGCCTTGCGCCCATCCAGCACGCCTGCCGCCAAGTCGGATTTTTCCTTCTGCAGGTGCTGAATTTTTTCTTCCACCGTGCCCCGGGCAATCATCTTGTAAACGAACACCGGTTTCTCCTGGCCGATGCGATACGCGCGGTCAGTCGCCTGGTTTTCCGTCGCAGGGTTCCACCACGGGTCGTAGTGAATCACCGTGTCCGCTTCCGTCAGGTTCAAGCCAACACCGCCTGCCTTCAAGCTGATCAGAAAGATCTGACGCTTACCGCTCTGGAAGTCTTTCACCGGGGAGCGTCGGTCTCGAGTCTGCCCGGTCAGCAACGCATACTCCACGCCGCGCTTCTTCAGTTCGACCTCGATTAACGCCAGCATCGAAGTGAACTGCGAAAACAGCAGAATCCGTCGGCCTTCCTCGAACAACTCCTCAAGCATTTCCATCAGGCTGTCGAGCTTGCCCGAGGTGCTTCCGCGTGTCGGCAGGGCTGCGTCGTTGACCAGGCGCAAGTCGCAGCAGACCTGACGCAGCTTCAGCAACGCCTCAAGGATGATGATCTGGCTGCGTGCCACGCCTTTGCGGGTGATTTCGTCGCGGACTTTCTTGTCCATCGCCAAGCGCATGGTTTCGTACACATCGCGCTGGGCTTCGTTGAGCTCGACCCAATGGATGATTTCAGTTTTCGGCGGCAACTCCGTCGCTACCTGCTCTTTTGTCCTGCGCAGCAGGAACGGTTTGATCCTGCCGTTGAGGTGTTGAAGTCGTACTTCGCTGGCGCGCTTTTCAATCGGCACGCGGTAATCACGGTTGAAACTCTTCACATCGCCGAGCCAGCCGGGCAGCAGGAAGTGAAACAGCGACCACAGCTCACCCAGGTGGTTTTCCAGTGGCGTACCGCTCAGGCACAAACGCTGGCGTGCATTCAGCTCGCGTGCGGCGTGGGCGGCTTTGCTGTTGGGGTTCTTGATGTATTGCGCTTCGTCCAGCACCAACACGTGCAGTGGCTGTGCGGCCAGGCGTTCGACGTCCTTGGGCAGCAGCGCATAGGTGGTGAGGATCAGGTCGTAATCGGCCAGACTGTCGAAATGCTTTTTACGACTGGCGCCGTACAGTGCCAGCACTTTCAGTTGCGGTGTGAAGTGCGCCGCTTCGTCGAGCCAGTTGGGAATCAGGCTGGTGGGCATCACCACCATGCACGGACGATCGAGGCGCCCGGCGTTTTTCTCGCTGAGAACATGCGCCAGGGTTTGTAGGGTTTTGCCCAGGCCCATGTCATCCGCGAGAATCCCGCCAACTTCCAGTTGCCGCAGCGACTGCATCCAGCTCAAGCCTTCCAGCTGATAGGGACGCAAGGTCGCGTTCAAGCCTTCCGGCGCAGTCGCGGTGTAGTCCTTGATGTCCCGCAGACGCTGGGCAAAGCTGCGCATTTGTTCGCCACCTTCCCAGAGCAGCGGCAGGTCTTCCAGCGGATTCAGGCGCGTCGCGTCGGCCTTGCTCAGGCGCAGTGTGGTTTCGCCGGGCTCTTGCAGATAGAACTCGCCGAGGGTCGCCAGCACCGGTTTCAATCGGCCAAAGGGCAGGGCGACTTGCAACGGCCCATGCTCGGAGTTCGGGCGATGGGGGATGTTCACCAAAATCAATTCATCGTCGCGACGCCGTGCGAGGCGTTCCGGGTTGAGGATCTCGGTGTGGGAGCGCATCAGGTTCAACAGGATGGGCAGCAGGCTTAACCGCTCACCATTGACGATGATCCCCAGTTCCAGATCAAACCAGTCGCGCTCCGGCGCCTGTTCGACGGTGGCGTACCAGTCGTCCACGGCGGTCAGATCGAAACCGAAATCCTCGTCGATCTGCAACTCCCAGCCTTGGGTGCGCAGCTTCGGCAGCTCATTGAGCGTGAAGGTCAGCCAGGCACTGTCATTGACCATTTCATAGAGTTCGCCGGCACTTTCCGGCAAGGCTTTACTTTGCCGGGTGGCGATCTTGAAGCCGAGGATTCGTAACTGTTCCCTGTAGGCCTGTTCGACTTCCGGGTGGCGTTTTATCCGTAATGTCTGTGCCTCCTGACGTATCAGGATTTCGGCGTTTTTCTGCCCGCAAACGTATTCATCCAGATAGCTGAAGGACAACGCAGCGCGATGCTGGATGTAACGCTGCATCTTGCCGTTGCGCGGCTCGAAGGCGCTGAACTCAATGCTCGCCAGCCACAGGCGCGGCACCGGTTGAACGTTGTCCACCAGCACTTGCGGCGGTGCTTTCGGGCTGCGGTTTTCCAGTACGGCCTGGAGTTTTTCCAGCAATTCGGCGTCTTGAGCGGCGGCGGGGTAGGCGAGGGTTTCCTGCACCTTCAACAGCACGGCTGCGCAATGTTTGCAGTTGCTGCGGACCGGGCATGTACACGTGGCATCGACCATCAGCAGGGTGCTTTTGGCTGACTCGCGCAGGCGAATGGTCTGACGGTATACGTTACCGCCAGAACCTTCGCACGCGGCAGTAATGGTTGCGTCGCCGACTTCCACGATCCTGACGCGGTTCTCCAGCGCATAGCGGCGGCCGCGCTCCAGGCTTTGTTCCTTGAATCGACTGACCCATGAAGGTGCCAGGGGTTTGCTCAGGGTCGCGGGCATAGGGACTTCAATCAGTCCGGAATTTGTTCGGGGACTGGCCGAGGCGCAGGGGCGGTGAGCGAGGTGATCTTGATCAGCAGGCCGAGGTGACCGTTGTCGAGGAAGTTCAACTGGCCGTTCTTGGTGTGGCTTTCTTGTTTGAGGCGTTCGCTGGCGGTCACCATGCCGTTGGCGTCGATCTGGTTGACCCAGAAGTCGGCGTCAACGTCGGTGAAACGCCCCAGTTTCAGGTTCAGCGTGCCCTCGATCGGGAACTGGCCGAACTGTTCCTTGCCGTCGCTGACCGCAACTTTGCTGGCTTCTTCGCCGAGATTTTGCTGCCAGGCCTTGTGCAGCAATACGGTGTATTCATTGCTGGCGGTGAGTTTTTCCACTTCGCCATTCAGGCTCGGCGTACGCAGGCTCTCGGGGCGGATTTGCTGGGCGCCGGCGGCCCAGTCTTCCGGCGCGGCGCGGCTGACGATGGCGGGCACGGCGTTTTGCCGGACCAGAATCATTTCGATCTGATACAGGTCATCGGCAAACGCCGTTGGGGCGACCAGGGTGGTCAGCAAAGTCAGTAAGCGAAACAGGCGCATGCGGCGTCCTTCAAGCAGTTTTCGGAATGAGGCATTCAAGCAATGCCTCTACAGTATTAAAGCGCTCTTCCGGGCGCTCCATCGGGACCATGAATTTAAACATCGTGGCCCCTTCGAATTTGTAGCGTTTAGGCTGGCCCTGAATCAGTTTGATCAGGGTCAGCGGATCGACCGGTGTCTGCGCCGCGAACTCGATCCGGCCGCCTTGCGGGCCACCGTCGACTTTCTTGATGCCCAGCACTTCGGCTTGCAACTTCAGCCCTGTGATGCGCATCAGGTTCTTGGTTGGCTCCGGCAGCAGGCCGAAACGGTCGATCATCTCGACTTGCAGGTCCTTGAGACCATCCTCATCGGTGGCCGAGGCAATGCGTTTGTAGAGAATCAGCCGCGCATGGACATCCGGCAGATAGTCTTCGGGAATCAGCGCCGGAACACGCAAATTGACTTCCGGGCCACCGCCCAACGGCTGATCGAGATTCGGTTGTTCGCCCTTGCGGATCGACTTCACCGCACGCTCGAGCATCTCCATGTACAGGGTGAAGCCGACCGCCTGAATCTGTCCGCTCTGGCCGTCGCCCAGCAGTTCGCCGGCGCCACGGATTTCCAGGTCGTTGGTGGCGAGCACGAAGCCCGCGCCGAGGTCCTGGGTATTGGCGATCGCCTCCAGACGCTTTTCTGCGTCCGGGGTGATTTGCTGGCGCGGCGGTGTCAGCAGATAAGCATAGGCCTGGTGGTGACTGCGACCTACGCGGCCACGCAACTGGTGCAACTGCGCCAGGCCGAATTTGTCGGCGCGCTCGATGATGATGGTGTTGGCGCTCGGCACGTCGATGCCGGTCTCGATGATGGTCGAGGCGATCAGCACGTTGAAGCGCTTGTGGTAGAAGTCGCTCATCACCTGTTCGAGTTCGCGCTCGCGCATCTGCCCGTGGCCGATGCCGATCCGCGCTTCCGGCACCAGTTCGGCGAGGTCGGCGGCGCATTTCTCGATGGTCTTCACGTCGTTGTGCAGGTAGTAGACCTGGCCGCCACGCAGCAGCTCCCGCAGCAGCGCCTCTTTGACCGTGCTCTTGTTCTGCTCCATGACGAACGTCCGCACCGACAGGCGACGGGCCGGCGGCGTGGCGATGATCGACAGGTCACGCATGCCGGACACTGCCATGTTCAGCGTGCGCGGAATCGGCGTGGCGGTCAGCGTGAGGATGTCGACTTCACTGCGCAAAGCCTTGAGCTGTTCCTTCTGGCGGACACCGAAACGGTGTTCTTCGTCGATGATCACCAGCCCGAGGTTTTTGATTTTCACGTCGTCTTGCAGCAGCTTGTGCGTGCCGATGACGATGTCGATCTTGCCTTCGGCGAGGTCGGCGACGGCGGCATTCACTTCCTTGGCCGACTTGAAGCGGCTCATCACTTCCACAGTCACCGGCCAGTCGGCAAAGCGGTCGCGAAAGCTGTTGTAGTGCTGCTGGGCGAGGAGGGTGGTCGGCACCAGAATCGCCACCTGACGACCGCCGTGCACCGCAATGAACGCTGCGCGCATCGCCACTTCGGTCTTGCCGAAACCGACGTCGCCACAGACCAGTCGGTCCATCGGCTTCGGTGCGAGCATGTCGGCGCGCACGGCTTCGATGGTGGTTTGCTGGTCCGGGGTTTCTTCGAACGGGAACCCGGCGCTGAAAGTTGCGTAATCGGCTTTCGGATCTTCGAAGGCATAACCTTCGCGAGCAGCGCGGCGGGCATAGATGTCGAGCAATTCCGCCGCCACATCGCGCACCTGTTCGGCGGCTTTGCGTTTGGCTTTCTGCCAGGTTTCCGAGCCGAGACGGTGCAGTGGGGCCAGGGCATCGTCGCTGCCGGTGTAACGGGCGATCAGGTGCAGGTTGGCCACCGGCACGTACAGTTTGGCGCCTTCTGCGTATTGCAGGGTCAGGAACTCGGCGGCTTGATCGTCGATTTCCAGCGTCGCCAGGCCCAGATAGCGGCCAACGCCGTGATCGATGTGCACCACCGGCGCGCCTTCGCGCAGTTCGGTGAGGTTTTTGATCACGGCGTCGTTGTTGGCGTCGGCGCGTTTTTCACGGCGACGACGCTGCATCACGCGCTGACCGAACAACGGACTTTCGGCGACCAGCGCCAGGGCCGGATCGTCGAGCACCAGGCCTTCGTCGAGCGGTGCGATGGTGATCGCCAGGCGCTCCTTGCTCGCGACAAAGTCGGGCCAGCTGTCGACGGTTTTCGGTCGCAGCTTCAGGCGTTCCAGCAGTTCCAGCAGCACTTCACGACGGCCCGCAGATTCGGCGGTGAACAGCACGCGACCAGGGAACTCGTCGAGGAAGCCGGCCAGCGCGGCCAGCGGTTGAGTGGCCTTGGCTTCGATGGCCAGGTTCGGCAGTTCCCGCGCCGGGAAGCGCTCGCGGCCGACACCGGTTTCAACATCCTGTTGACTGGCGACGACGCGCGGCCAGTTCTTCAGGCGTGCGAAGCAGTCCTCCACCGGCAGGAACAATTCGGCTGGCGGTAATAAAGGACGGGACGGATCGACGCGGCGCTCTTCATAACGATTACGCACGTCGTTCCAGAAATTTTCCGCCGCCTGCTCGATACCCGGCAGGGAAAACACCTGGGTGTCCTGGGGCAGGTAATCGAACAGGGTCGAGGTTTCGTCGAAGAACAGCGGCAGGTAGTACTCGATACCCGCCGGTGTAATCCCGCTGCTCAGGTCCTGAAAGATCGGGCAGCGGCGGAAATCGACATCGAAGCGCTCACGGAAGCGTGCCTTGAAACGGGTGACCGCATCTTTCTGCAGCGGGAATTCCCGTGCAGGCAGCAAGCGGACGGTGTCGACTTTATCGATGGAGCGCTGGTTTTCCGGATCGAAGGTACGCAGCGTTTCGATTTCGTCATCGAACAGGTCAATCCGGAAGGGCAGTTTGCTGCCCATCGGGAACAGATCGATCAGCGAGCCGCGGACGGTGAATTCGCCGTGCTCGTACACCGTGTCGACGTAGCGATAACCGCTGGCCTCAAGCCGGGTGCGCATTTGCTCGACGTCGAGCTTCTGGCCAACGTCCAACACCAGGCTGCTGCCGAGCAGGAATTTGGTCGGCGCCAGGCGGTGCAGGGCCGTGGTGATCGGCACCACCAGCACGCCATGGCTCAACTCCGGCAATCTATATAGAGCAGCGATGCGCTGGGAAATGATGTCCTGGTGTGGCGAAAACAGATCGTAGGGCAGGGTTTCCCAGTCCGGGAAATGCAGCACCGGCAAATCCGGGGCGAAGAAACCCAGCTCCTGCTCCAGCCGCTCGGCACTTTGGCTGTCGGCGGTCAGTAGCAGGGTAAAGCGCTTGGCAGCGCTGGCAGCCTCGGCAATGGCCAGGCTCAGGGCGGCACCGGGCAGGTTGCCCCAGTGCTGTTTACCTGCCGCGGCAGGGAGAAGCGGTAGACGCAGAACGGGCACGGAAGGTTGAGCTCCAAGCGTTGCGACAAAGTCGGTAATTGTAGCGGCCCCGGGTGCCGCCTGTCAGTTGCTGACTGTGTCTATTACGCAGGTTTGGCGAAATGTAGTGGTAAAGACAAAAAACGCCGGTTTTTTGCTGAAAATTACTGATTATGTAGTGGCAAAACGACTGAGTGTTACGGAGGGTTACGGATAAGACGGCGATGTCTCCAAAAAATTGACTTCGCTGAAAGCCGCGGTTTTACTGGGCTTCGGCGGTGCGTAATTTTTTTGAAGAAGAAATTGTTACGGATCGCACGACAGGCGCGCATTGCTACGAGAGGCACTCGGCGGCATAATGTAGCCCCTTTTTTCTGCCCCTACATGTGGAAGGTTCCCGTGACTCAGAAGCCCGACCAGTGTCTTGGTGAATGGATCGACCGTGAAGCACTCGCAGAAGCGATGATTCCGCTTATCGGTCAGCTCTACCGCAATAACAACGTGGTGAGCTCGATCTATGGCCGCAGCCTGATCAACCAGTCTGTCATCGCGATTCTCAAAGCTCACCGCTTTGCTCGCCATCGTTCTTCCGACGATAGCGAACTCTCCGTCCACGAAACATTCCCTCTGCTGAAAGCCATGAGCGAGCTCAAGCTCGGCGCTGCTTCGGTAGATTTGGGCAAGTTGGCGTACAAATTCCGCGTCGAAGGCAATGGCCGTACTGCCGAGCAGTTCGTCCGTGAAGAAATGGCTGAAGTGGTTGGCCAGCAAAACGCCTCCGCTCGCAAAGGCACCGACGTTGTGCTGTACGGCTTCGGTCGTATCGGCCGTCTGCTGGCGCGCATTCTGATCGAAAAAACCGGTGGCGGCGACGGTCTGCGTCTGCGTGCCATCGTGGTGCGCAAGGGCGCCGAGAACGACCTGACCAAGCGCGCCAGCCTGCTGCGCCGCGATTCGGTACATGGTTCGTTCAACGGCACCATCACCATCGATGAAGAAAACAACACCATCACCGCCAACGGCAACCTGATCCAGGTTATCTACGCGAAGAACCCGACTGAAGTGGATTACACCCAGTACGGCATCAAAGACGCGCTGCTGGTGGACAACACCGGTGTATGGCGTGACGCCGATGGCCTGGGTCAGCACTTGGCCTGCCCGGGTATCGACCGCGTTGTTCTGACCGCGCCTGGCAAAGGCAAGCTGAAGAACATCGTTCACGGCATCAACCACGGCGAAATCACCGCTGACGACAAGATCGTTTCGGCCGCTTCCTGCACCACCAACGCCATCGTGCCGGTGCTGAAGGCTGTCAACGACAAGTTCGGCATCGTCAATGGTCACGTTGAAACGGTTCACTCGTACACCAACGACCAGAACCTGATCGACAACTTCCACAAGGGCGATCGCCGTGGCCGTAGCGCCGCGTTGAACATGGTGATCACCGAGACCGGTGCTGCCACCGCTGCTGCCAAGGCTTTGCCTGAGCTGGCCGGCAAGCTGACCGGTAACGCGATCCGTGTTCCGACGCCAAACGTGTCGATGGCCATTCTCAACCTGAACCTTGAGAAAGCCGCCACCCGCGAAGAGATGAACGAGTACCTGCGCTACATGGCGCTGCACTCCGATCTGCACAAGCAAATCGACTTCGTCAATTCGCAGGAAGTGGTTTCCACCGACTTCGTTGGCTCGCGCCACGCAGGCGTTGTGGACGCTGAAGCAACCATCACCCAAGACAACCGCGTTGTTCTGTACGTTTGGTACGACAACGAATTCGGTTACAGCTGCCAGGTGGTTCGCGTGATGGAAGACATGGCCGGTGTAAACCCGCCAGCATTCCCGCGCTAAGCCTTAGCTGCACATGAAAACGCCCCGACTTTGGTCGGGGCGTTTTTGTTTGTGCAGGCTTTTGAGCCGTGTCGCCAGGTCGGGCCTCATCGCTAGCAGGCTAGCTCCCACAGGGGACTTGTGAGCGACACAGACCCAATGTGGGAGCTAGCCTGCTAGCGATGGCGGTCTGTCAGGCGCCGCCAACCACCGCCGCCTGCGCCGTCCGCAACTCATGCCGGTTACCACGGAACAACACCAGCGTCGCAATCAACCCCAGCACTGCCGCGCCGCTGAGCCAGATCCCCGGCGCAGCCTTGTTATCCAGCACATGAATCAGGTACGTACAGGCTGCCGGCGTAAACCCGCCGAAGGTTGCCGTCGCCAGGCTGTAGGCCAGAGAGAAACCGGTCGTACGAACTTCCACCGGCATGATCTCGGTCAGCGCCACGACCATGGCGCCGTTGTACGAGCCATACAGGAACGACAACCACAACTCGACGATCAGCAAATGGCTGAAGCTCGGGTTTGCCACCAGCCACGACAGGGCCGGGTAAGCGGTGAGAATCGCCAGAATGGTCGCTGCGAGAAGCAGGGGTTTTCGCCCGATCCTGTCGGACACAGCACCCATCACCGGCAGCCAGAAAAAGTTCGACAGGCCGATACAGACCGTCACCAGCAGCGCATCCAGATCCGACAGGTGCAGTTCGGCCTTGCCGAAGGTCGGGGTGTAGGCGGTGATCAGGTAGAACGACACCGTGGTCATCACTACCAACGCCATGCCGGCGATGACAATGCCAAAGTTCTGACCGATCGAGTGGACGATTTCCCGCAGGGTAGGGCGGTGTTTTCGTGCCTGGAACTCAGGCGTTTCTTCCAGCGAACGGCGAATCACGAAGATCACCGGCACGATCATGCAGCCGATCAGGAACGGCACACGCCACCCCCATTCACCCATTTCTTCCGGGCTGAGCCAGTGGTTCAAACCCACCCCCAGCAGGCCGGCAAACACCACCGCCGCTTGCTGACTGGCAGACTGCCAACTGACGAAGAACCCTTTGCGCCCCGGTGTGGAAATCTCCGCGAGATACACCGACACACCGCCCAGTTCCACGCCGGCGGAGAAACCTTGCAGCAGTCGGCCGAACAGCACGATCAGCGGCGCGGCCACGCCTAGCGTGGCGTAACCCGGTACGCAGGCAATCAACACCGTACCGGCCGCCATCATCGCGAGGGTGATGATCAAGCCTTTGCGGCGGCCATGACGGTCGATGTAGGCACCGAGGAAAATCGCCCCCAGCGGGCGCATCAGGAAGCCGGCACCGAAGGTGGCCAACGACAGCATCAGAGAAGCGAAAGCGCTGTCGGCGGGGAAGAAGGTTTTGGCGATGGCTGTGGCGTAAAAGCCGTAGACCATGAAGTCGAACATTTCGAGAAAGTTGCCGCTGACAACGCGAAAAATCGCTTTGCCTTTGCCGGTCGTGGAGGACATGTCTGGATACTCACTTTTTAAATCTTGTAAGAAAGCGTTTCGCGTGTGTCCCATAATGGCTGGCGTGCTTTTACTGGGAGATGAAGATTTGTTAACTGGACGTTGGAAGGTGGTTGTGATGCTGGCTGGTGTTTTGGCTGGCTGCGGCAATGGCGATTCCATGGAAAGCATCGGCGGCCCGACTATGGGCAGCACTTATTCAATCAAATACGTGCGCCATGCCAATCTGCCCGCGCCCGCACAGGTGCGCAGCGAGGTGGAGAAGATCCTCGCCGAGGTCGACAAGCAAATGTCTACCTATCGCAGCGATTCGGACATCGAGCGCTTCAACGATCTGCCCGCCAATCGCTGTCAGAAAATGCCCGCGTCCATCCTCAAATTGATCCGCGTTGGTGAACAACTGTCAGAGCAAAGCGAAGGATCCTACGACCTGACCGTGGAGCCACTGCTCAATCTCTGGGGATTCGGCCCCCGGGCGCGTGAAGAAAAAGTGCCCAATGCCCAAGCGCTTGCCGAGGTGCGGCAGCGAGTCGGTTATCAGCATCTGCGCATCGAAGGCGATCAGTTGTGCAAGGACGCTGCCGTCGAAGTCGACTTCAACAGCATCGCCGCCGGCTACGCCGTCGATACGATTGCCGCAAAGCTCGACGCGATGGGCATCCACAACTACCTCGCCGAAGCCACCGGCGAACTCAAGGCTGCTGGCAAGAAACTTGATGGCTCGCCGTGGCGCATCGCGCTTGAACAACCCCGAGACGATCAGCAGGTTGCAGAACGCATCATCGCGGTCGACGGCTACGGGGTGTCCACTTCCGGCGACTATCGCAACTATTTTCTGCAGGACGGTCGGCGTTATTCCCACACCTTCGATGCTCACACCGGTACGCCGGTCTCACACACCCTGGCGTCAGTCACGGTCATTCATCCTTCAGCGTTGATGGCCGATGGCCTATCGACGCTGTTGCTGATTCTCGGTCCTGAACGGGGGTGGGACTATGCCGAAACCCACAACATAGGTGCATTCTTTGTGATTCGTGCCGATACAGGTTTCGTCATACGTACCAATCAGGCTTTTGAGCGTCTCAGTGGCGGCAAAACTGAATGATTACGGTGATGCGCGCATTGAAAACTGGCGTTGTAGTGCAGGCAAAAGTAGCCTACGACGCGACCAAGGGTTAATGTGCGCGGCGTTGACGCTTCTATAGACTGTGTCCGGGTTCTGCACTGGCCCCAAATTGTTCCTTCACGCCGCAGATCGGCGTGATTTAGCCGCAGGTGCCGAGAGTGCCGCGGCCTGTTCTGAGGAGTATGCATGGCTGTCTACAACTACGACGTGGTGGTGCTGGGTTCCGGCCCGGCGGGAGAAGGCGCGGCAATGAACGCCGCCAAAGCAGGGCGCAAGGTGGCGATGGTCGATAGTCGTCGCCAGGTTGGCGGCAACTGCACCCACCTGGGCACCATCCCGTCCAAGGCACTGCGTCACTCCGTCCGGCAGATCATGCAGTTCAACACCAACCCGATGTTCCGGGCCATTGGTGAGCCGCGCTGGTTCTCGTTCCCGGACGTGCTGAAAAGCGCCGAGAAAGTCATTTCCAAACAAGTCGCTTCGCGCACCGGCTACTACGCCCGTAACCGCGTCGACGTGTTCTTCGGCACCGGCAGCTTCGCCGACGAGCAAACCATCGAAGTGGTCTGCGCCAACGGTGTAGTTGAAAAACTGGTGGCCAAGCACATCATCATCGCCACCGGCTCGCGTCCTTATCGCCCGGCGGACATCGATTTCCATCACCCGCGTATCTACGATAGCGACACCATCCTCAGCCTCGGCCACACCCCGCGCAAACTCATCGTTTACGGCGCCGGCGTGATCGGTTGCGAATACGCGTCGATCTTCAGTGGTCTGGGCGTACTGGTTGAGCTGGTAGACAACCGCGGCCAGTTGTTGAGCTTCCTCGACTCGGAAATCTCCCAGGCGCTGAGCTACCACTTCAGCAACAACAACATCACGGTTCGCCACAACGAAGACTACGACCGCGTCGAAGGCGTGGACAACGGTGTGATCCTGCACCTCAAGTCCGGCAAGAAGATCAAGGCCGACGCCTTGCTCTGGTGCAACGGTCGTACCGGCAACACCGATCAGTTGGGTCTGGAAAACATCGGCGTCAAGGTCAACAGCCGTGGCCAGATCGAAGTCGACGAAGCCTACCGCACCTGCGTGCCGAACATTTACGGCGCCGGTGACGTGATCGGCTGGCCGAGCCTGGCCAGTGCCGCACACGACCAGGGCCGTTCGGCGGCTGGCAGCATCGTCGACAACGGCAGCTGGCGTTTCGTCAACGACGTACCGACCGGCATCTACACCATTCCGGAGATCAGCTCGATCGGCAAGAACGAGCAGGAGCTGACCCAGGCCAAAGTGCCGTACGAAGTGGGCAAGGCGTTCTTCAAGGGCATGGCGCGTGCGCAGATCGCCGGCGAGCCTCAGGGCATGCTGAAGATCCTGTTCCACCGCGAAACGCTGGAAGTGCTGGGCGTTCACTGCTTCGGTTATCAGGCGTCGGAGATCGTGCACATCGGTCAGGCGATCATGAACCAGCCGGGCGAACTGAATACGCTGAAGTACTTCGTCAACACCACGTTCAACTACCCGACCATGGCCGAAGCCTATCGAGTAGCGGCGTACGATGGCCTCAACCGGCTTTTTTGAGCGGCTCCGGCCGGTGGCCTGAGCCGGCCGGGGAGACCGATTTCAGCAATTCTCGAGCGTGGCGGTGGCCAAACCGGGAAAGTCTGTAATCAGGCTGTCAACGCCGAAGTCGGCGAGTCTGCGCATCAGCGCGGGCTCGTTGACTGTCCACACCGACACATGCAACCCCTGTCGCTGTGCCTTCTCCAGGCGCTCCGGCGTGCACAGGGTCCAGTTCAGCGCCAGAATCTCACAGCCATAGCTTGCTGCGACCTTCAACGGGTCGAGCCAGGCGTACTCGGCCACCAATCCGCGGGACACGTCCGGCACCAGGTCCAGCGCGGCTTTCAGTACTTCGCGCGAGCTTGAAGTGATGGTCACCTTGTCGAGCAGGCCATGACGCACGGCCATTTCACGAATCGCCAGGACGGTGGTCGCGGCGCGGGTGCGTGAAGCGCTTTTGACTTCCAGCTGCCAGTGTTCGAAATCGCATTTCTCGAACAGCTCTTCCAGCGTAGGAATCGGGCACGGCTTGATCCAGCCCGGTCCGCCCTTGCGCGCGTCGTAGGTCACCAGCTCGGCGGCCGTATGCTCGACCACCTTGCCGCGTCGGTCGGTGGTGCGCTTGAGCGTCGGGTCGTGGATGACCATCAGCTCGCCGTCCATGGACAGGTGCAGGTCCAGTTCGCAACGGCGCACGCCGTGCTTGAGGCATTGCTGAAAGCTGTTCAGCGTGTTTTCCGGTGCTTCGCCCTTGGCGCCGCGATGGCCGTAGATGAGGGTCACGGTTCTTCCTTAAATTAATTGCCTGATTCGTTTTCGCGGGCCAGGCGTCGTTCCTGGGCCTGCTTTTGCAGAATGTAGCGGGCCAGCAGTTGGCGCTGGGCATCGGTCGGGCGTTCGAACTCGGTGCCGATGTCGAAGCCGCCGCCCTTGCGGTCGCAATGGGTGACGCGCGCCCGAAGCAACAGGCCGAGGGCTTGTGGCATCAGCACCAGTTTCACCGACAAGTGAGTGCCTTCAGCGATAGCGGTCGGATACTGGAAGTCGATGCCGCCTTCCGAGATGATCACGGGCTGCGGCTCGCCGATCTGCCCAAGCACGGTGATGGCGATCACCTGGCTGAGCAGATCGATGCGTTTGTTCTGGGATTTCAGGAACGCCGCGAGGTTGCGGTCGCGTTCACTGATCTGGCGCAGCAGGTGTTGCGACTCGAATTCGCTCAGGTGCAATTCGCTGAGCAGGTTGAAGAGTGGGGAAGCATCCTGCAACACTTCCTGGCCTGCGGCTTCGGGAGCGGACAGGGGCCGAATTTCCAGTGCGATCGTGTCCTCGATACGGTAGTATTCGCGGCGATCTTCTTCATCTAATGTCGACATGGCGAACCCATGGTAGCGGCGGTGGTCTGAGTGTAAAGCTGGTTATCGACCCCCGCCACAAGGACGTTCCTTTTCCCTCCGAACAAGCCCCGACATGTTCAGACCTCTCTTCGTATTTATTGGCACGCGTTATACCCGTGCAAAGCGTCGCAATCATTTTGTGTCGTTCATTTCCCTGACTTCGATCATCGGTCTTGCCCTCGGCGTGATCGTGATGATTGTCGTGCTGTCGGTCATGAACGGCTTCGATCATGAAATGCGCACGCGCGTGTTGGGCATGGTGCCCCACGCGACCATCGAGTCCGGTGAGCCGATTAGCGACTGGCAGGGCCTCGCCGCCAAGGTCAAGCAGAACCCGCAAGTGACGGCCGTGGCGCCGTTTACCCAGATGCAGGGTTTGCTGACCAACAACGGCAAGGTCTCCAAGGTGCTGCTCAATGCCATCGACCCGGCGCTGGAACGCCAGGTGTCGATCATTGACAAGTTCATGCTGCAGGGCAAACTCGACGACCTCGCGCCCGGCAGTTTCGGCATCGTCATCGGCGACAAGGCGGCCGCCAAGCTCGGCGCGGCCATCGGCGACAAGCTGACCTTCGTTGCGCCGGAAGTCACCGTGACCCCGGCCGGCATGTTCCCGCGCATGAAACGCTTTACCGTGGTCGGCATCTTCCATGTCGGCGCCGGTGAAATCGACGGTTACCTGGGCGTCACCAACCTGCAGGATCTGGCGAAGCTGCACCGCTGGAAACCGGATCAGGTGCAGGGCATCCGCCTGAAGTTCGACGACTTGTTCCAGGCGCCACGCACCGCGTGGAACATCGCCCAGCAGCTCGGTGAAGACCATTTCTACGCCCGCGACTGGACCCGCACCCACGGCAATCTGTATCAGGCGATCCGCATGGAAAAAGCCATGATCGGTCTGCTGTTGCTGCTGATCGTTGCCGTGGCCGCGTTCAACATCATTTCCACGCTGGTGATGGTGGTGAACGACAAGAAGGGCGACATCGCCATTCTGCGTACCCTCGGCGCCACGCCGGGTTCGATCATGGCGATCTTCATGGTGCAGGGCACGGTCATCGGTGTGGTCGGTACGCTGATCGGCGCCGTGGTCGGGATCTTCGCCGCGCTGAACGTCAGCGCCGCGATCTCGGTGCTCGAAGGCCTGATCGGACACAAATTCCTCAACGCCGACGTGTACTTCATCGATTACCTGCCGTCGCAAGTGCAGAGCCAGGATGTGTTGATGGTCTGCGCCGCCGCGTTGGTCCTGAGTTTCCTCGCCACCCTGTATCCAGCCTGGCGTGCCGCGCGCACCCAGCCTGCGGAGGCGCTACGTTATGAGTGAGTCGGGCATGAGTGATAAAGCAATCTTGAGCTGCCGCAACCTGGGCAAATCCTACGAGGAAGGCCCGGAATCGGTAGAAGTGTTGGCCGGTCTGCAACTGGAGCTGCATCCGGGTGAGCGCGTGGCGATTGTCGGTACCTCGGGTTCGGGCAAAAGTACTTTGCTCAACCTGCTGGGCGGTCTCGATACGCCGACCAAGGGCAGCGTCTGGCTCGACGGCGAAGAGCTGTCGGCACTCAGCGAGAAGAATCGCGGCCTGTTGCGCAATCGGTCGCTGGGTTTCGTTTACCAGTTCCACCATTTGCTGCCGGAATTCACCGCGCTGGAAAACGTCTGCATGCCGCTGCTGATCGGCAAGACCGCGATCCCGGAAGCGCGTCAGCGTGCGACGGCGTTGCTGGAGCGGGTAGGGCTGGGCCATCGCCTGGAGCACAAACCGGCGGAATTGTCCGGTGGCGAACGTCAACGCGTGGCCATCGCCCGCGCGCTGGTGAACAAGCCAGGGCTGGTGATGCTCGACGAGCCGACCGGTAACCTCGACTCCCACACCGCCCAAGGCATTCAGGATTTGATGCTGGAACTCAGCACCTCGATGCGCACGGCGTTCCTGGTGGTGACTCACGACATGAACCTGGCTCGCCAGATGGATCGCGTCCTGCATTTGCAGGAAGGTTGCCTGACGCCTATCTGATTGGCCGAAACCCGATGTCTGAAAAGACGTCGGGTCTTTTTGTTTTTATACGGTGCCCCAGCGAATGTTCAGACCGTTATCGATCTTTATCGGCACGCGCTATACCCGCGCCAAGCGCCGCAATCGCTTTGTTTCGTTCATCTCGATGACCTCGATGATCGGCCTCGCCCTCGGTGTGCTGGCGATGATCGTGGTGTTGTCGGTCATGAACGGCTTCCAGCGCGAAATGAGCTCGCGCATCCTCGGCATGGTGCCTCACGCGACCATCGTCGGCGTGAACCCGATCGACGATTGGCAGCCGGTGGCCGACGCCGCGATGAAAAACCCGGAAGTGACCGCCGCCGTGCCGTTCACCGAGATGGAAGGCATGCTTTCCTATAAAGGCACGATGCAGCCGATTCAGGTCAGTGGTGTCGACCCGGCGCTGGAAGGCAAGGTCTCGATCGTTGCCCAGCACATCGTCCAGGGGCGTCTCGATGCCTTGAAGCCGGGTGAGTTCGGTGTGGTGATCGGTGAGATCACGGCGCGACGTTTCCGCTTGAATGTCGGCGACAAGATCACCCTGATCGTGCCGGAAGTCAGCACCGCACCGGGCGGAATCACCCCGCGCATGCAGCGTCTTAACGTGGTGGGCGTGTTCAAGGTCGGCGCAGAGCTGGACGGCTCGATGGCGCTGATCCACGTTGCAGATGCCGCGCAGATGCAGCATTGGGAACCGAATCAGGTGCAGAGTGTGCGTCTGGCGGTGAAGGATTTGTACGCTGCGCCGAAGGTCTCCAGCGATATCGCTGGCGGCTTGGGCACGGCGTACAAGGCTGACGACTGGACTCACACCCAGGGCAGCCTGTTCAGCGCGATGAAGATGGAAAAAACCATGATCGGCCTGCTGTTGCTGATGATCGTTGCGGTGGCAGCGTTCAACATTATCGCGACCTTGATCATGGTGGTGAACGACAAGGGCGCGGACATCGCGATCCTGCGTACCATCGGTGCCACGCCACGGCAGATCATGGCGATCTTCATGGTCCAGGGCACGGTGATTGGCGTGTTCGGCACCTTGATCGGTGGCGTGCTCGGCGTGATTGCCGCGCTGAACGTCAGTGAGCTGGTGGGCTGGGTGGAGCGGGTCAGTGGGCAGCACATCTTCAGTTCTGACGTGTATTTCGTCAGCAACCTGCCTTCGGAATTGCAGGGTGGGGATGTGCTGTTGATTTGCTCGGCCGGGTTTGTGTTGAGCTTCCTCGCCACGGTTTACCCGGCGTGGCGGGCGGCGAAGATCGAACCGGCTCACGCGTTGCGGTATTCGTAGGCCGTTACACCGCTTTCGCGGGCAAGCCTCGCTCCTACAGGTTTTATTGCGTCGATACAAAACCTGTAGGAGCGGGGCTTGCCCGCGAAGGGGCCGGACCTGCTAGCCTCAATCCCCTTTTGGCAACTCAATCACAAACCGCGTCCACCCATTCTCCGATTCGCAACGAATCTGCCCGCCATGGGCCCGAATGATCGACTGGGTAATCGCCAAACCCAATCCCGCATGTTCACTGCTGCCTTCCTGACGCGCCGGATCTGCGCGGTAGAAGCGATCAAACAGACGCGGCAGTAATGCCCCGTCAATGCCTTCGCCACTGTTCTCAACGGTCAGGCGCAAACCTTCTGGCCGCTCGATAATCCGCACCCGGACCTCACCTTCGGCCGGCGTGAATCGCAGCGCGTTATCCAGCAAATTCGAAAGTGCCCGACGCAACATGCTCCGGTCGCCCTCCAGGTGCGCGTTGCCTTCACGGCTCAACGTCACCTGGGCGTCTTCGGCCAATGGCGCAAAAAACTCCAGCAACACATCCGCTTCTTCCGCTAATTCCAGGGGTTCACGTTTGGGCATCAGCAACCCGTGATCAGCCTTGGCCAGGTACAACATGTCGTTGACCAGTTGCGCCATCCATTGCAGTTCTTCGAGGTTGCTGTGCAGTGCTTCGCGGTAATCCTCAAGGGGGCGTGGGCGGGTGAGGGTGACCTGGGTGTGGGTCAGCAAATTTGACAGGGGGGTGCGCAGTTCATGGGCGATGTCGGCAGAAAACGCCGAGAGCCGCTGAAAAGAGTCGTCAAGGCGTCCGAGCATGGCGTTGAAGTTGTGGGCCATTTCCGCAAGTTCGGGCGGCATGTTTTCTTCGGGTAGTCGGGCGTTCAGCGACTGCGCGGAAACGCCACTGGCGATTGCACTCATGCGCCGTAACGGATGCAACCCGCTGCGTGCCGCCCAGGCACCGAGTAGCGCAGTCGCCAGGGCCGACAAACCGACGGTCAGCCAGATCAAGTGCTGCATGCGCTGCAGAAAGTGCTGGTGGTGGGTGATGTCCAGTAGCAGGGTCAATTGCGGTGAGTCAGGCTTGTCGACAAACAACGGCGCATTGAGGACGCGGTAGTCGGTGCCGTTGTCGTTCATGGTCGACAAACCCGGCGTCTGCGGAAGTTTATCGGGCAGGCTCGCGGCGCTGTCGTACCAGCGCTTGCCATCGCTGCCGGAAATGCGCAGGGACAAATCAGCCTGACGGTTCAATTCATCCGCCAGTCTGACTTCGCTTTCACTGGACTGAAGATCGTGAAGCGCTCGGCGCAAACCAATGAGCTTGCCGTCCAGCAATTGCTGGTCCAGTTCAACGAAGTGCGCCTCGCTGGCTCGACTGAACAAAACGCCCGCGAACAACGAAACCACGGCGGTGCAAGCTGCAAACAGCAGCGCCAGACGGCTGCTCAATGAAAGTCGGCGCATCAGGCCGGGCGCTCTTCGAGGACGTAACCCATGCCGCGCACGGTATGGATCAACTTGTTCGGGAACTCGTCGTCGATTTTCAGGCGCAAACGGCGGATGGCGACTTCGATGACATTGGTGTCGCTGTCGAAATTCATGTCCCAGACCTGGGAAGCGATCAGCGATTTGGGCAGCACTTCGCCCTGACGGCGCAGGAGCATTTCCAGCAGGGCGAACTCCTTGGCGGTCAGGTCGATGCGTTGGCCACTGCGTTCGACGCGACGGCGGATCAGGTCCAGGCGCAAATCGGCCAGTTGCAGGCTGGTTTCCTGCGGCGTGGTGCTGCCGCGACGCAACAGGCTGCGAACCCGGGCCAGCAGTTCGGAGAAGGCGAACGGCTTGACCAGATAATCGTCGGCGCCCAGTTCGAGGCCGTGAACCCTGTCTTCCACTGCGTCTCGCGCGGTCAGAAACAGGACCGGCGTGTCGAGGCCTGCGCTGCGCACTGCCTGGAGGATTTGCCAGCCGTCGCGACCGGGTAACATCACATCGAGGATCAACAGCGCGTAGTCACCGCTCAATGCCAATTGCTGGCCAGTGTCGCCGTCGGCCACCAGTTCGGTGTTGAACCCGGCTTCGGTCAGGCCCTGACGCAGGTAATGGCCGGTTTTCGGTTGGTCTTCGACGATCAGCAGTTTCATGGGCGACTCGAGGCAAATGGAACGAACGCTTTATACCGTGGGCAGCGGTTGTGCAGGTCAACCTGACAAAGTTGTAATCTGGCTGTCAGGTTACGGGCAGTGGCCGCAGTTTAGTGTTTTCCACAGGCTGAACTTTATCTTGTTGGAGTATGACTATGTTTTTGCGCAAACCCCTGGTGCTGGCTGCGTGCCTGTTGGTGCTGAGTTCGCCGGTGTGGGCATCGCCGGCGCACACCTACGACTTCGGGCAGCCGGCCCCGGCTACCAAGGCGACCCGCAGCGTTGAAGTGGTGATGGGCGACATGTCGTTCACCCCAAAGACCATCGATATCAAGGCCGGTGAGACAGTTCGCTTTGTGCTGGTGAATAAAGGCCAGTTGCTGCACGAATTCAACCTCGGTGACGCGGCGATGCATGCAAAACATCAGCAGGAAATGATGAAGATGCAGCAGAGCGGCATGCTTACGCCTACAGGGATGAAGGAAATGGACCACGGCGCGATGGCGGGAATGGATCATGGTATGAAGCACAATGACCCCAATAGCGTGCTGGTCGAGCCGGGCAAAACCGCCGAACTGACCTGGACCTTCACCAAGGCCACCAACCTGGAATTTGCCTGCAATATTCCAGGTCACTATCAGGCTGGCATGGTCGGTAAACTGACAGTCAGTCAGTAAGCACTCTAAGGCGCGAGCAAAGGCTGGTAGAATCCGCTGATTCTTCAGTCAGGTTTCCGTCATGCATCCCGCAGCCGAACACTCGCCGCTGGGTAAATCCAGCGAATACATCGCCACTTACACGCCGTCCTTGCTGTTTCCGATCCCGCGCACCGCGAAATGGGCCGAGTTGGGGCTGACGGCTGAAACCCTGCCGTATAAAGGCGTGGATTTCTGGAACTGCTTCGAGCTGTCGTGGCTGTTGCCGTCTGGTAAACCCGTGGTGGCGATCGGCGAATTCTGCATCCCGGCGGATTCGCCGAACATCATCGAATCCAAGTCGTTCAAGCTGTATTTGAACTCGTTGAATCAGACACCGTTTGCCGATATCGCAAGCCTTGAAGCGACGCTGGTGAACGACCTGTCCGCTGCGGCAGGCAAGCCGGTCGGCGTGCGGGTTCGCCGCCTGAAAGACGTTGAAGCCGAAGGCGTCGTGGCGCTGCCGGGTGTGTGCATCGATGACCTGGACATCAGCGTCAGCAACTATGAGCATCCGCGTCCGGAGCTGCTGCGTTGTGATGATTCGCGCATCGTCGAGGAGAGCGTGCACAGTCATTTGCTCAAATCCAACTGCCCGGTGACCAGTCAGCCGGACTGGGGCAGCGTGGTGGTGGAATACCGTGGCGCGGCGCTGGATCACGCGAGTCTGCTGGAGTACATCGTGAGCTTCCGTCAGCACTCGGACTTCCATGAGCAATGCGTGGAGCGGATTTTCCTCGACCTGCAACGCTTGCTGAAACCGGAGAAATTGACGGTGTACGCGCGCTATGTGCGTCGCGGCGGGTTGGACATCAACCCGTATCGCAGCACTGAAGACGTGCAACTGCCGAACCATCGCCTGGTCCGCCAGTAAAGATTACTTGTGGGAGCGAGCCTGCTCGCGATGGAGGGTCAGATACATCGATGTCGACTGATCCTCCATCGCGAGCAGGCTCGCTCCTACAGGGGGTTGCATTGCAAATCCGGACTATGAAAAAGCCCCGCTATCACTAGCGGGGCTTTTTTGTATCTGGCGGGTTCAGATCCCCATGCTGACCAGAGATTGCACAATGTTGCGCAAGGTGCCGGCAATGGCGGGATGTTCAAGTTCAAAGCGTTCGACGGCCAGGTTTACGCCATCGGCGAGGCTGGAGTCCTGGGTTTTGGTTTCGAGCTCAAGCTCAAGTTCGATCTGTTGCATCAGCGCATGCAGGTCGGCGCGCTCTGCTTCGGTCAGCGGAGGATTCTGTTCCAATTGCTCGCGCAGGGCATTGAGCTGTTGTTGCAGTTCGCGGGCAGGCATGGCGTTCTTCCTTTTATCGATAGGCACTGGCATAGACCGTGGCAGCGCGCCAAAGGTCTATGGCTGACCTTTAGATTAATCCACTCGCGCGCAACCTGCATGATCTCGATCAGGGCTTTTCACCCTTGAGCCGACGCAGGCTGATGTCGGCCAGGCAGGTGTCGAGTTCGCCGAGGTGATCGATCACCGAATGCACGCCCAGGCTGAACAATTGCACGGTGGCCTTGCCGCGCAGGTGCTCGCGTTCCTTTTGGCTCAAGGCTTGCCATTCGCTGGGCGCCAGCCCGCAGAGCGAGCCGCAGGAGGCCAGGCCGATTGTCCACAACCCGGCATTCAGGCCCGATTGCAGCAATCGCGGTTCGCCGCTGACCAATACGCAACCATCCAGTTGCCCGACATTCAACGCCATCAAGGCTTGCCAGCATGCGTTCGGTGCTGGCCACGGATTGATTGTTGCGGGGTGTTGCGACGGCTTGACCCAGTCGGGCAGGGCGGCGGCCAGCGAGAGGCTCAATGCGGGAGGAAGTTCGTCGAGCCAGGCACAGGGAATCTGTTGGCGCTGCAAACTGTGCAGGCTGTCCAGAGCGCCAGGTGTGACTTCGGCATGCTCGGCGCAATGGTCGCCGTGCTGGCGCGTGCGGGCGCCGAAGTCCACCAGGCAACCGCTGAGGCCAAACAGGACGGCGGTCAGGCTGGGGGCGGCGAGGGGCAAGGTTTCGGCGTGCGGCATGTCAACATCCCTGAAATAGCGTCAAGGCTATGCGCCGCCGGTGACAGTTGAGTGACATGGATGTGAATCGCTCACAGTCATGGCGAATCATCCGTAGGCCATCACGCACGATGCTGCCTAAAGCGGCTTTTCCGTCTTATACTAGCCAGCTTAATGCCCGGGCCAAGATGCCCGTGCCAGTACAAACCAAGGAGTTTTTCTATGCGCTGGAGCAATCATCTAGCTCAGTTTTGTGTATGCGCCAGTGTGTTGCTGGCCCCGTTCGCTGCCCAGGCAGCCACGGAAGAGGACCCTTGGGAAAGCATCAACCGTCCGATCTACAAGTTCAACGACGTGCTCGACACCTATGCGCTGAAGCCTCTGGCGCAGGGCTACCAGTTCGTGACCCCGCAATTTCTCGAAGACGGCATCCACAACATGTTCCGCAACGTCGGTGATGTCACCAACCTTGCCAACAACATCTTGCAGGCCAAACCGGCCGCTGCCGGCGTCGACACCGCACGCCTGATATTCAACACCACCTTCGGCCTGCTGGGTTTCTTCGATGTGGGCACCAAGATGGGCCTGAACCGCAGCGACGAAGATTTCGGTCAGACGTTGGGCTACTGGGGTGTAGGAAGCGGCCCGTACGTGATGCTGCCGTTGCTGGGCCCAAGCACTCTGCGTGATGCCCCCGCCAAATTTGTCGACGGCTACACCGGCCCATACCCGTACATCCACGACGTACCTGTGCGTAACTCGATCTTCGCCCTGAACATCGTCGACACCCGCGCCAGCCTGCTGTCGGCCGAGAAGCTGATCAGCGGCGACAAGTACACCTTCATCCGCAATGCGTACTTGCAGAACCGCGAGTTCAAAGTCAAAGACGGTCAGGTCGAAGACGATTTTTGATTTAGACCGGTAAAAACGAAGAAGGCGGCCTGATGGCCGCCTTTTTTGGTTTTGGATCCGGGTTATTTCATTTTCAAGATTGTAAGGCCGAGTTTCTGACTGGCGCCGTCCTCTTCTTTAACCCGGACCACTTCGGTGTCGGCTTCGAGCCCTTTGAGTGCCGCATGGTCGGAGTCGATCCGCACGCTGAGCCGGTCGCCGACCTTGAACCGACGCGGTGCCTCAACCTGCATGCCACTGCTGGAAAGGTCGATGCAGACGGCTGCAACTTCGTCCCCTTCATGAATCAGCGCGACATCGGCATCGACTCGCATGCGGATGAAATCACGCTTTTCGCTGTAGTCCCGTTCGGTTTGGCTCATGGGCTTCATCCTTCCATTGGGTTACGGTTTTATCAGTTCTTATAACTCTCGGTGATTTGACAAGTAAAGACGTCAAGCGACCATCGGTGTGAGCTTGAAACGCCCCGCGGATGGGAGTACCGTCTGCGCCTTAGAAGGGCACCTCTGGTGTGCCTGTCAGTAGGGTCGATGCCCGAAAGCGGTGCAACAGAGAGGCTAGAAAGCGAATCCAGTAGTGTGTGCGGGGTCAATTGCCCAGCCTGCTACGCCAACCTAATTCTGGCGCCGTTTGCCCACATGCCAAAAACCAGTGCCACGCTGCTGATAATCGATGATGACGAAGTAGTGCGCGCGAGCCTCGCCGCCTATTTGGAAGACAGTGGTTTCAGCGTCTTGCAGGCCAGCAATGGCCAGCAGGGTCTTCAGGTATTCGAGCAAGACAAGCCCGGCTTGGTCATCTGCGATCTGCGCATGCCGCAGATGGGCGGACTCGAACTCATTCGCCAGGTCACCGAGCGGTCACCGCAAACCCCAGTGATTGTGGTTTCGGGTGCCGGCGTGATGAACGACGCGGTCGAGGCCTTGCGCCTGGGCGCGGCGGATTACCTGATCAAGCCTCTCGAAGATCTGGCCGTGCTCGAGCACTCTGTGCGCCGGGCCCTGGATCGCGCGCGTCTGCTGCTGGAAAACCAGCGCTACCGTGAGAAGCTGGAAAAGGCCAACCGCGAGCTCGAAGCCAGCCTGAACCTGCTCCAAGAAGACCAGAATGCCGGTCGCCAGGTGCAGATGAACATGCTGCCGGTCAGCCCCTGGACCATCGACGAGTTCCAGTTTGCACACCAGATCATCCCGTCTTTGTATCTGTCGGGTGATTTCGTCGACTACTTTCGGGTCGACGAGCGTCGGGTAGCGTTCTACCTGGCGGACGTTTCCGGTCACGGCGCTTCTTCAGCCTTCGTCACGGTGCTGCTGAAGTTCATGACCACGCGCTTGCTGTTCGAATCCAAGCGCAACGGCACATTGCCGGAATTCAAGCCTTCAGAGGTCCTTGGTCATATCAACCGGGGCCTGATCAGTTGTAAGCTGGGTAAACACGTCACAATGGTCGGTGGAGTCATCGACGAGGAGACAGGTTTGTTGACCTATAGCATCGGTGGTCATTTGCCGTTGCCTGTGTTGTACACGCCAGACAGTGTTCGATATCTGGAAGGGCGTGGTCTGCCGGTGGGCCTCTTCAATGAAGCCACCTACGAAGATCACGTGCTGGAGCTGCCGCCGACGTTCAGCCTGACGCTGATGTCCGATGGCATTCTGGACCTTTTGCCAGAACCTACACTCAAAGAAAAAGAAGCGGCTTTGCCCCAGCGGGTCAAGGCAGCGGGCGGCACCCTGGATGGGCTGCGGCAGGTTTTTGGATTGGCCACGCTAGGGGAGATGCCGGATGATATCGCCCTGTTGGTGTTGAGCAGGAATCTTTAATGAGTACCGGTAGAATCCAGTTCGCCGAGCAGGACGGCACCTTCGTCCTGAAGTTCGTCGGTGAAGTTCGCCTGACCCTGTGTTCGGCGTTGGATGCGACTATTGAGCGGATCTTCACGGCGTTGAACTTCAACGCGATCGTGATCGACCTGACCGAGACCCGCAGCATCGACAGCACCACCCTTGGCCTGTTGGCTAAACTGTCGATCCTGTCGCGGCAGAAAGTCGGCCTGCTGCCGACCGTCGTCACCACCCACGAAGACATCACCCGTCTGTTGCAGTCCATGGGCTTCGAGCAGGTGTTCAACATCGTTGACCGCCCGATCCCGTGCCCTGAGTGCCTGACCGACTTGCCTGACCAGGACCAGTCGGAAGAAGTGGTGCGGATCAAAGTGCTGGAAGCGCACAAGATCCTCATGGGGCTGAATGATTCGAATCGTGAAGCGTTTCATGATCTGGTGAATGCGTTGGAGCGTCATTGATCCTTTGAAAGGGTAGGGGCAGGACTTGGCCCCATCGCCGGCAAGCCGGCTCCTACAGTTGAATGATCACGTGTAGGAGCCAGCTTGCTGGCGATGGCGGCCTGAAATCCCCCAAATTCCCAAGCACAAAACCCGCACCAAACAAACGCACACAAAAAAGGGCGAACCCATCAAGGTTCGCCCTTTTTGCATTGCGCTGAACTAGATCACAGCTTGGCCTGCAACAGCGCCTCAAGCTTCTCCTGGTCCCGGGCAAACTGACGAATCCCTTCTGCCAGTTTCTCGGTCGCCATCGCATCTTCGTTGGACAACCAACGGAACTGCGCTTCATTCAGGCTCAAGCGCGCTTCACCGGTATGACCCGGCGCCAATTTACGCTCCAGCTTGCCAGTGTCCGCCGCCAGTTTATCGATCAAGTCCGGGCTGATGGTCAGGCGGTCGCAACCGGCCAGTTGCTCGATCTGATTCAGGTTGCGGAAGCTCGCGCCCATGACCACGGTCTTGTAGTCATTGGCCTTGTAGTAGTTGTAGATACGCGTCACCGACTGCACGCCCGGATCATCCGCGCCGGTGTAGTCGTTGCCGTTGGCCTTCTTGTACCAGTCGTAGATGCGGCCCACGAACGGCGAAATCAGGAACACACCCGCATCGGCACACGCCGCCGCCTGGGCGAACGAGAACAGCAATGTCAGGTTGGTCTGGATGCCTTCTTTTTCCAGGATTTCGGCGGCGCGGATACCTTCCCAGGTGGAAGCGATCTTGATCAGCACGCGGTCGCGGCCGATGCCGGCCTTTTCATACAGCTCGATCAGACGGTGCGCACGCTTCAATACGGCGTCAGTGTCGAACGACAGGCGCGCGTCCACTTCAGTGGAAATACGGCCCGGAATCACTTTCAGGATCTCTTGCCCTACCGCGACGCCAAAACGGTCGCTGGCCAGGCCCACATCGCCCTTGCAGTCGCTGACACAAGCGTTCAACAACTCGGCATAGCCGGGAATGGCCGCGGCTTTGAGCAGCAGGGAAGGGTTGGTGGTAGCGTCCACCGGTTTAACGCGAGCGATCGCTTCGAAGTCGCCGGTGTCGGCAACCACGGTGGTCATCTGTTTGAGTTGTTCCAGCTTGGAAGTCATGGGCGTGCTCTGTCCTATGGGTCTAATGACATTACCCGAGCGCTGACAGCCACTCAAGGGCACATGTACGTATCGAAGGCCCCGGCGGTAACATCTGGAAAACGGATGTTTGAAAGGCGGGGCGCGGTGTCCGTAAATACGATGCCAAATCCGGGCGCAGGTTCAACGCGGGTGACCGTTAACGCCCTTCAAGCAACTCCGCCGCCTGATCCAGCAACGCCAGAGGCTCCTTGGCCTTATGAATATCCACCGACAATAACTGCCGAAACTTGCGCGCCCCCGGAAACCCGGTGCCCAGCCCCAGCACATGACGGGTGATGTGGTGCATCGAACCGCCTGCATCAATATGCGCCGCGATATAAGGCCGCAACTGCGCCAGCGCTTGCGCCCGAGTGATCACCGGCGCCGTGCTGCCGAACAGTTGCTGATCCACCTCAGCCATCACATAAGGATTGTGATACGCCTCACGACCGAGCATCACGCCGTCAAAGGTCTGCAAATGCTCGTGACAGGCCTCCAGCGTCTTGATCCCGCCGTTGAGAATAATCTCCAGCTCCGGAAAATCCGCCTTCAACCGCGCCGCCACGTCATAACGCAGGGGCGGAATGTCGCGGTTCTCCTTCGGCGACAACCCCTCCAGAATCGCAATCCGCGCATGCACCGTAAAACTCGTGCACCCGGCGTCGCGAACCGTGCCGACGAAATCACACAGCTCTTCGTAACTGTCCCGTCCGTTGATCCCGATCCGGTGCTTCACCGTCACCGGAATCGACACCGCATCACGCATCGCCTTCACACAATCAGCCACCAACTGCGGATGCCCCATCAGCACCGCGCCGATCATATTGTTCTGCACCCGATCACTCGGGCAGCCGACATTCAGGTTCACCTCGTCATAACCGTGCTCCTGCGCCATGCGGGCGCAAGCAGCCAGGTCCAGCGGAACACTGCCGCCGAGTTGCAGGGCGAGGGGGTGTTCGGCTTCGTTGTGACGCAGGAAACGATCGTGATCACCGTTGAGCAGCGCGCCGGTGGTGACCATTTCGGTGTAGAGGAGGGCGTGCCTGGAGAGCAGGCGCAGGAAGAACCTGCAATGCCTGTCAGTCCAATCCATCATAGGCGCAACGGAAAACCGCCGAGATAGCGCAGGGCTTGAGTTTACTGGGCTGGAGTGGGTGTTTGGTACCATTTGGCTCAACGTATTTATAGCGTGTTTTTAGGCGTTTTCAGGCGTTTTTTCGATGGCGCTGGTACAATGTACCAATCACTTTCGGAATTGTACCAGTCGACTATGGCAACGATCAGAGCACGAAAACGCACCGATGGCTCAGTCAGTTACACGGCACAGATACGCCTGTTTCGCGATGGAGCGCAAGTCTACCAAGAGAGCCAGACCTTCGCCCGGAAACAGGCGGCACAAGCGTGGGTGCGGCGACGTGAGGCAGAGCTAGATCAGCCTGGTGCGATTGAGCGAGCGAACCGCAAGGGCGTCACCGTACAGGACATGATCAAGCAGTACCTGGATGAAATGGAGAAAGTCCGGCCGCTGGGTAAAACCAAGGAAGCCACTCTAAATGCTATCGCGGCGACGGAGTTTGGCCAGACCATTGATTCCGCCATCAACAGTCAGCGATTGGTGGATTTTGCACTCTGGCGTATGAGCAAAGAGGGCGGCGGTGTCCAGCCGCAGACGGCCGGCAACGATCTGGCGCACCTTGGGGCCGTCCTCTCGATTGCACGGCCAGCTTGGGGGTATGAGGTCGATATCCACGCGATGGCAGACGCTCGAAAGGTGTTGAGAAAGCTGGGTTACAACATGAAAAGCCGCGAGCGGGATCGGCGACCGACCAAGGACGAGTTGGATAAGGTGCTGGAGCACTTTGTGGGTATTCAGCAGCGTCGCCCCAGTTCGATCAACATGCTCAAAGTCACCGGCTTCGCGTTGTTCTCCACGCGTAGGCAAGACGAGATCGGCCGAATGCTTTGGGAGGACGTCGATGAAGAGCGTCAGCGGGTGATGGTGCGGGACATGAAGAACCCAGGCCAGAAGATTGGCAACGATGTTTGGTGTCACCTCCCGGATGAAGCCTGGCGCATTCTGAAAAGCATGCCAAAGGAGCGTGCCGAGATTTTCCCCTACAACTCGTCATCGATCGCCACTGCATGGGCAAAGGCGTGCAAGTTTCTAATGATTGAAGATCTGCACTTCCACGATCTGCGGCACGACGGCGTGAGCCGGTTATTTGAAATGGACTGGGATATCCCTCGAGTGGCCAGTGTTTCCGGGCATCGGGATTGGAATTCATTGCGTAGATACACCCATCTGCGCGGGCGAGGTGACCACTATGCCGAATGGCCGTGGTTAGAGAAGATCATTCAGGCGCCCGTGAAGCTGGGCGCCTGGGGCAAGCAGTAAGTTAGCTGGCTCGGCGGAGTCCGTTGAGCTGGTTACATTCTTTTACCGCAGCCTCCCGTTGTATGTCTAAGTAGGCCGCCAAGTCCGTAATGTGGATTCCCTTAGCACTTTTCTGGCTTGGCTCAAGTCTAGTTATGGGAATCCGGATCTGGCCGGCCATTACTTTGCGCTGAAGCATGTCAGTAGTGAGGTGGGTAAAATAGTCTTTGCAAACTTGGCTTAGTGGAATGATTGTTTGCCCATCATATTGGGCCATAAGCAAAAACAAAGTTTTCATGCTGCCTCACCAATTAGGTCTTGATAGCTTCTCGAATGCTGTTGCTGCCACAAGTGGAACTTGTCCATTGCCAAGGGCTTTAATTCGGTCCACCCGATAGGCCACCCCATGAGCCACTCGACCCATTCCGGGTTCAACTGGCCACCGTCTGAAGCCATTACCGCGTGGTCCAATCGATCGTTCGATCGGTCGGCACCGGACTTGCGGGTCAGAGCGGCCTGCGACGACCCTTTCGCCATACTCGCTACCGGCGTCGGCCAAGTCCGTGCGACTGCAGTCCTCAGGTTTAACCCTCCTTTTCGTCCTTGATTCCCAGTGCCGCCTGCTCCGTCCGATCTCGTTGGAGTAGGCCACAAGCCAGGTTCTGTCCCGCTTGTGGGGCGCTCCAACGTCGGATGCTGAAACAATGCACCACTGCGCGTCATACCCCATTTCGGCAAGCTCACCGAGGACCAAGGCAAGTCCTCTTCGGCGATCGCCAAAGCGGCTGCTGCGATCTATGTGCGGGCCAAGGCGGTGATCGTCGCGATCGGCGTGCCCAAGCTGGAAGATCCCGCGCTGCAAACCTCCGCCATCATCGGTGGCGTTTTGGCTTCGGGCCAGCGTACTGGATTGCAGGCGCTGCTGGACGGCAAGAGCAAGCACAACGCCCAAGGGGCAGATTTTCCCGGGCTTCAAGGGCGGGCTGAAGCAGCTCGACACGTTGCGCTCGATCGGCGGCCAGCTTCAGCCGCTGACGCTGACCACGGGCTATGGCGACGTGCTGGGCACCTGGTGCCTGGAGAGCGTCGACGAGGATCAAAGCGCGCTGATGCAAGGCGGGATTCCGCGTAAACAAGAGTTCACCTTGGAGTTCACGCGTTATGGCGACGACATGCAGAACGTCTGACGGGGACTTGCTCGACACCATTTGCCATAACTTCTATGGCCACCTCAACGGCAGCGTCGAGGCGGTGCTTGATGCCAATCAGGGGCTGGCCGAGGAAGAGCAGCCGTTTCGTAGCGGCTTGCTCATTGTGTTGCCGGATCTGCCGACCCCGGTCATCGAGGCGGTCACGCTGTGGGATTGACCCTTTCCGGAGTCGCTGTCGGCGATTGATCGCGTTACGCGTAACGCACCTTTCCCCAAGCCCGCCCCGTGCGGGTTTTCTTTTGGAAAAAAATATGACCCCCATGTTTCGCATCGTGGCCGATGGCGTCGATATCACCGGCCTGATCAATGATCGGTTGATCCAGCTCAGAACCACCGACAAGCCCGGCATGGACTCGGACGAGTTCGAGTTGCGCATTGATGACCGTGACGGGCGGGTTGCGCTGCCTCGGCGCGGAGGCGGGGTCGAAATCTATCTGGGCTATCTCGAAACCAGTTTGGCGAGGCAGGGCCCTTATGTGGTCGACGAAGTCGAGGTCTCGGGTCCACCGGACACGATCGTGATCAAGGGCAAGGCCAGCGACATGCGTGGTAGTGGCAAGACCATTCGCAGTGGAAGCTGGGAAGAGGTGCCGCTGTCGAAAATCGTCAGCGATATCGCCGCGCGCAACGGCTGGGAGCCGGGCTGTCCGGTGGCCACCAAGGTCGCCCGGGCGGACCAGCTCAGCGAATCCGATTTCAATTTCATCACGCGCCTGGCTAAGCAATACGACTGCACGGCCAAGGTCGCGGACGGCAAGCTGTTGGTGATGCCGCGTCAGGGCGGGCAAAGCGCAAGCGGCAAGGAATTTGGCGCGATCACCATCACCCGCAAGGACGTCAGCCGCTGGCAGTTTCGCCTTGGCGATCGCAACACGCACGGCAAGGTGGCCACCAAGCACCAAGACAAGAAGGGCGGCAAGCTGGCGGTGGTCTCCCTGGACAACGACGACGCGCCGGCGGGCCTGCCGTCGGTGCACACCGATCGGCACATTCACCCAAACAAGACCGCTGCTGAGTCCGCGGCCAAGGCGCGCTTGGCGGCGTTCAACCGCTCCGGGGCCGGGGTGCGTTTCGAAATGCCTGGCCGCACGGATCTGTTTGCCGAACGACCGATCAATGCTCAAGGCTTCAAGGTTGGGCTTGATGGCGAGTATCTGGCGGACTCGGTCGAGCAGGTTTACACCCAAGCCGGGTGGTCGACCACGGTCGAGTGCAACGGTGGCAACAAGGGTAAAGCCAAAGCCAAGGGCAAGAAAAAGAAGGAGGTGAAGCCGGTCAAGGTCGTCAATCTCGGCTAATGCTTTTGCGTCCCCATTAACCCGCCGCGAGCGGTTTTTTTATGTCTGGAGTTTGTATGTCCATCACAGAGCAACAGCTGCAACACATCATGCTCAACGCCCGCCGCCAAGCGGGCGTTTTTGTTTCTGCACTCAACGCCGCTATGGCCCACCGGCAAATCAATACGCCTAAACGCCAGGCGGCATTCCTGGCCCAGGTCGGCCACGAGTCCGGACAACTGCAATACGTTCGGGAACTGGGTGGCGATCAGTACCTGAGCAAGTATGACACCGGCACCCTGGCCACTCGGCTGGGCAATACCCCGGAGGCCGATGGTGATGGCCAGCGCTATCGCGGTCGCGGCCTGATCCAGATCACCGGCCGTAACAACTATCGTCTATGCAGCCTGGCCCTGTTCGATGACGAGCGCTTGTTGCGCACCCCTGAGCTGCTCGAGCTGCCGCAATGGGCCGCCGAATCCGCCGCCTGGTTCTGGGCGCAAAACGGCCTCAACGAACTGGCCGACCGTGACCAGTTCAATAGCATCACCCGCCGGATCAACGGGGGACTGAATGGTCTGGCGGAGCGGTTGCAGCTGTGGGAGCGGGCGAGGGCAGTGCTATGCGTCTCGTCGATCTGATCCCGGCCCCGTATCGGCTGCTTGCGATGGGTGTGTTGTTGGTTGTGCTGCTCGGTGGTTCCGCCGCGATCACCTGGCAGGTTCAAGACTGGCGCTACGGTCAGCAGCTGGAACAACAAGCCCGCCTTCAGGCGGAAACCCTCAATGAACTGACATTGGCCGCAGCCGCCCGGCAACGTGCCGAACAAGACAAACGCCTGGCGCTCGAGCAGCGACTGTCAGCCAGCGAACAAACCCATTACCGAGCCCTGAGCGATGCCCAACGTGATCAAGGTCGCCTGCGCGACCGTCTTGCCACTGCTGATCTGCGCCTGTCAGTCCTACTCGACGCCACCGAGTCAGCCAGCGGCAGCGCAGTGTCAGCCACCACCGCCACCGGCGGCGTGGTTCATGGCCCCACAAGAGCCCAACTTGACCCAGCGCATGCTCAACGAATTATCGGCATCACCGACGCCGGCGATCAAGGATTGATCGCCTTGGCGGCCTGCCAGGCCTATGCCAAAGAAGTCTCAACGCCAAAGTGAAAAAGAGCGACCGGAGTGGATGCGTCAACATCCATCCCGGCCGCCGTCCCTGCAAGTCCAGCCAAGGCTCTTACTCCGTGCACGAAGCGCGGCGAGCCTAGCCAGTCGACCTTGGTCGGAGCAGTCACGAACAAAGATCTCTCTCGACGAGGTAGGCGTATTTGTAGGGGGAACGTGGTCTATTGATTTTTTGAAAGCCTAACTCAGAGGAGAGTTTGATCTGGCTTACAACGGCCGCACCGGCGGCTGATATTGCTGAAGTTGTTTGGCTTAGACCAAGTTCCGTGCTAAGAAGTTTGTACGTGCTTGCTGCTGTGGCTACTGCATTTTTAAGATCAAAATTTAAAGTTGCTTTAGTGCTGGAGAGTTTTACGGGGAATTGCCATTCGCGGGTTGTTTTGATAAGGTTGGCACAGCTTTTATCAATTTCTATTAAGGTTTTTTTTAGTTCACTTTCCATGAAGTCGGCAGAGCTTATTCCTCCAAATAGCTTCTCAAAGTGATCTCTAAATGCTAGTAGTTCGTCCCTTCTTCTAGCTTTGAATTCGAGGATTTCCGCGAGCGGTACTTCTTTTCCCGGGATCGGTACAGCGTTCAAAAGCTGTATTACAGTGCCTGTTTGGACATAGTCGTCACCCACCCGCGTAATAGCGTTTGCACCTTCATGGATTGACCATGCTCCTTCGTCTTCCTGCTCATACATCATCAGTGTCAGCTCTCGCGCTTCGAGCAAAAAGCCGCCGATGTCGGTGACAGCGCCGTTAAAATTTATTTTCGGAAGGGACAATACTCCGCAGGTTTGAAGATATTCAATGTCTGCTGGTATTGGTGTCCCGATAATATTATTTTGTGTCCATGCAAGCCGATCCCAGTATGTAAGTGCAAAGCGTAGGTCTTGGGTGTCAAAAGTGCCTGCGGTTATTGAATCTCCGTCGAGCGTGAATGGGTGAGAAAGTATCAGCCCTTTTACTGTGGAAATCTTGTTTTTATATTTTGACTCCGCCTGTTTTCCGTAGTGTGGGTCGTTCGCTTTTCTGTACTTTGCCTCGCCCATGGTGAGTCCTTGTATATGAGGTTGATAATTTTTTCTGGATTAAATTGTCTTGATGATTTTCGACGCTTGCTCACGAGTTGATTGCAAATAATAAATCAGCGGACCCGTTGCAATTGCGCCAGCCCAGCATCCAGCGCTGTAGCAGCATCGACGATTCGTCGCACGGCAGGTGCTTTGAGTAATCCTTGAACATAGGGAAGCCACCCTTGTGTTTGGGCACCTCTAGGGCGAGCTGACTGTGGTAAATCCTTTCCAGCACATCTGGTAGTGAGTTATCACCTGGCATGGGGTCGACTCCTTTTCGAGAACCCCAAGCATAGCAGCGGCGGTGATGAATAGGTTTAGGGCAAAATTAGGGCAAGCCCGGGGCCGCCATGGGCCGGAGGACGCCATGAGCAAAAGACGAAAACACTGTAATTACTGGCCTTAAGCGGACTACAAGGATGCGAGAAGGGGTTCGAATCCCTATCTATATCAGGTCGTGACGGCGACCGTTCTTCTAACTGCGGACCCTGCACGATGGCAGGGACCGGCCGCATGCTCTGCAGTATGCAGAAAAGGGGCTCGGTACTGGCTATATTGCTGATCACATGTTGCGAATGTCTTCGTTTGCTTTGAGCACGAACTCAAAACCGATTCCCACTTCCTTTAGCGTCTGTGCAACGCGGTCAACGAAGAACTCGGCTTGCTCTGGCAGTTCGTACAGGCCGTTAATGCGGATTATGGGCAGCTTGCCTCTGGATGGCGGGTAGCTTTCCAATATCTCGCCGCTTTCTATGAAGGCAATGTAGGTATTGATTTTCTCTTGCAGCAACAGCAGGTGCTCACCCTGTTGGGCTTTGTCGCCCCATTTGAGGTGGTCGGTAATAACCAGAATTACGTTTTTGGGCTCCCACTCTGGTACGGCAATAATATCGACGACTTTCGTTTCTACGATGGACATGTCTGCTCCCTCAGAGGGGTGGATCAGGTCGAAGGATTTCGACTCTGGTGGGCGGTATCTTGGTGCCACCGGGGAAACCGGGTTTCCCTTTACCTACGATGGTTGCACCAGTTTTCTCAATTTCAGGGAAGGCTGCTTTCTGATTCTTGGTCAGTGGTGCGGTTTCAGATGACTTGCATTCAACGCATGAAATCTCGCCGTCAGTGTCCCGGCCCATCATATCAATCCGGGTCTTAACACCGCTGTCGGTTTTAACCGTAACCTCGCGGGCGGCTTCGGGCTTGGTTTTGCTGTACTCGCCATAAGAATCGTCTTCAAAGGCCTTGCCCTGTTTCTTGTTGTTCTCCAACTGTGTGCTAAGCACAATGTAGATTGGCTCAATACCCGAGTCAGGGAACCAGATAATTGCATCTTGGAACTCAGGGGGATGCGCGGGATTCGCCAGCACCGTGTCAGATTGTGCTGTCGGCGGATACACCCACACGGGGGGCAATTGTGGGGCGCCTTCCAGGGCAGGAATACCCAGCACACCGTCAGGACTTTCCGCTGGGGTCCAAGTGAGCCCAATCCCGTTGCCGATGTCAGCGACATATGTCTCGCCGACTTTCTCGCCCTTGATGACGGGGACATTTTCCCATTCCGCTTTACCGCCCGTGTAGAAGCCGTAAGCGTTGACGGAGCCGTCCGGCAATGTCTTCACGTTGACCCGCACACGGGTGCGGCCAGTTTCAAGTGTTGCGTACTGGTCGTTCGTGTAGAAAGCGCTGTCGGGTGAAATGCTGGTGTTCGGTATCAGCATTCCAACGATGCCCGTTACAAAGCCTGCAGCAACAACGCCTGATCCTTCCAGTAGACCCAGTGACAGTGATCCGCCGAGACGTTGAGCAATTGCACTGCCAGTAGCAGACCCGCCCACCAGTTGCAGTGGAGTGCCTTCGGCGGTAATCGCTGCCCCGGTGCCAAGCACAGCCCACAGTCCGTAGTCGGCCAGTTTCTCAACAGGCACAAATCCGGCTGGGTTCTTGTGATTGATTACGCCATCAGGGAGGTTACAGCTCTTGGCGAACACACAGCCCATTGTGTCAGGCTTGTCTTCTGGCTTCGGTGCAAAGTCTTTGTATTCCGCCCAGTGCTGAGCGTGAGTATCAACAGGTTCTACGCCGCTGTTGCGATAGCCTTTCGGCGGGTTTGGTACATAACCGCTCATGCAGCGTCCCTTGTTCGTCCTTGGAGGTTCCCGGCCTGAGGCTGGGGCAGAATGACGTTACCGGGAAGCACAAGCGCTGGCAGTAGGACAATTCCTGTTAGCAGTGCTGATTTTCCTGTTCCATGTCATTGCAGAGAGCGGATGGTAACCGCACTAGCATGAGGGTTTGAATGGTGGCATTTTGCGCACCTGCTGCCATCGTTACGAAAATTGGCTTCTGGCTGATTGCAATCATCATTGCGGGCCGGGCAGGGGTGAATGGCGAAGGGAGTGATCATGACCTGGGAGCCCTCGGCTTTGATAAGGCAGTTCTGATGTGGCTGGCCGATGTTCAGGATTGTTGCGGAGAGGGGGGCTCGTCGAAGCGCTGGTGTCTGTTTCTATTCGGTCGGCGTCTTAGAAAAACACAAACAGACACCTGAACAGACACCTAGTTGAAGCGGGTAAGGCTGGAGGCCTTGAAAATAGTGGAGCGGGTGAAGGGAATCGAACCCTCGTTATCAGCTTGGGAAGCGGAGGTCGATACGGGTCCCAACGACACCTGCGGCTATGAACAATTCACTCGGGTGATTCCAAAATGCTATCTTTTGGCTTGCGGTTGGTGATCCTTAACAGCAAGCAACAGGAGTTAGAGATGGATATCGCGGTTCTAAGCGTCCATGGCCACGGTAAGGCCGATGAGGAATACGTGCTACTGAAGGTAAGTGTTGATTGCGAGTTGTCCTACTACGCGCTCATCGACACGACGTACGACGGTGAGAAGATCACAGATAAAAATAGACACGTATTTTGGTTTCCAAAAAAGGAAGTAAAAGCCGGGGATGAGATTGTTCTGCGGACCAAGGTAGGGAAAAACTCTTGGTCTACCGCAACTTCAGGTCGTAGGCATACTCTTTATTGGAACCTGAAATCAGCCGTGTGGAACGACACCGGGGACGCGGCGACGTTGTTAAGGCTCCAGACTTGGAAAACCCTAAAAGTCAGGTGATGTCTCTTAATTGTCACCCCTTCGGGGGTGGCATTTACGTATTGAAGGCAACCTGGGCAACCTGGGCAGGTTGGCTGAGGCGGACATGGGATAGGGCCGGTCGGCCGACGCCGGGGACTATTGGTGACCCGCTAGCCTAAAGGTAAATTCCATCCCATACCAAGGCCAGTTGCAGCGGTTTTTGTGCCTGTCAGGTGACCTGATCAGACTAAATTGGTACAACCAGATAGCGCCTAAGTGATCCAAGGCTCATTCCGTCTACCCAACCCCAGGAAGTGCCCATGTCCCTGCCGCAAACCCTGACCTACCGGCAGCGCCTCGCCGAATTGCCCCTCGACGTGGCCGCGCTAACCTCCGATATCGCCGCCGCCTTGCGCCCGGAACAGCAGCGGCTACCTCTGGAGGATCTCGAGCGTGTGCTGTTCGAGCACGTGAATGCCGTCGCGCAGAAAATCCCCTCCTGCGCCACCCGCCTGGCTGTCTGGCTCAACCTCCTGGCCAATGCCAGGGTTCAGGCCATAGATCACCGCGAGGTAGAGGCTTTCGTTAATACGGCGGTCAAATTGGGCGGGCCGTCCAGCGTGGCGCCGGCATAAGCGGCTGATACGTTAACGTACCGTCTTGAAGCTTTTCCCCTGTTGCACCGACCCATAGGGAATGCCCATGCCTTGGGTTATCTAGCGTGATCATAAATAAGTGAAGGGCGGTGCTCGGGGGTGGGGCAAAAATGGGGCAAACCGTACGCCAATCCATGCCATTCAATGCCAATCATGCGTTTATGCATGCCGTGGTGATATGCGTTGAGCCCACATAAACACAGGGGTTTGGGCTTAACGAGCGAAATACTCCAGCACAATTGGCGTATGGATCAGCGCACTAGCTACAGGCATAGTAGGAGTCACCCTCTTTGAGCAGTTATGAAATCATGCACGAGCTGACATACACCTCCGTGTGCAGGAACAACGGCGTGATTATTTTTGACGCGCTTGCAAAGACAGAATTGCAAACTGGGCGGCGTCTGCATGAGGATCTATTAGATTTCAGCAATCAGATTGAACGACGTGGGTATTGCACCTATTACCCTGTTAAAAGCAAGCAGATGATGGTCGCTGCGTTGAAGACAGTACTAAACGAATGTCGGTCGGGAGTACTCTATCCAGTTCTTCACTTCGAATGTCACGGGGATCCAAGCAAAGGCATCTATATTCATGCGAGCGATGAGTACATTGGCTGGGACGAATTAGTACGCTACATAAACGAAATAAACGTGGCGACAAGAAACAACGTCGGCGTCGTTCTTGCCGCATGCTTCGGATTTGAAATCTCCAAGTTTGTTAATTTCGCATCACCCTGTCCTTTCAATTTTGTTATAGCGGCGCAGGATGAAATACTTGCAGGTCAACTTCAGGAAGTATTAATCGGGTTGTATAAGGCTACGATGAGTTCAGGGGATCTTGAAGCGGGGCTTCGTTCGCTCGACGATAGGCTGAATTTTTTTCACTGTGGTAAATGGTTCTATCAGAATTTGGCATCATATATGATAAATAACTTCAATGCGGTAGGCCGGAGCGACCTCGTTGAAGCGATTGTGAGCAGTCGAGTTGCTAAAGCCGGTTACCAAAGTCGTGAGCTGGTTAGATTTGAGCGAGCTCGAGCCAAAAAATATTTGAAAACTCCTCAGAACTTCTACAGGCAGGCGTCGAGGAGATTCTTCCACGATAAGGTGCCTATTTCGTACGAAGACTTCAATGCCTTCGTGGGAGCGAAAAAACGGAAATAGGTTGCGTTAATATTTCGGGCGTTCTAAGGGCTGTTACAGGTCGCTGCGGGCCACAGTCAGCCAAAAACGGTGGTCTACCTTGAACAACTCAGACGCCTCAGTCGACTCGCCCTGGAACAGTACAATTTGTTCGGCGCGTTCTTTGGGTGTGGTCGGCAAACTAAGGATAGTGCTCGGCAATGTCCGCTGTTACCTGTAAAAAAGTGGCGCAAGTTTGTATATTACTTCGTCGCGAACTATTTCTATGAGCTCGCTTAGTAGTCCGCTAACTACAAATCTAGAAGCTGGGCCATCCTCTTCAAATAACAAGTGCATGTCTAGTACTTCTATTTTTGCTCCTTGTGGAATACCATTTTCTGGAAGAGCGCCATATCCAAACTCTCTGCCATGCTGAATGTATACGCCAGCACTCAAGCTGGCTGGCTGTTGAAGGTTGTAGCTCTGACTCACGCCTCCACCTACACCCCCTACTATATTAGGAGACCTATGTTTATCTGCATTCCACAACGCGTGAAGTACAGATATACGGTGGGCGGGCAAGGTTCCATTATAAGGTTGGAGTCTTTCTATCAAGTCTTGCGCAGATTGTGGAAATTGTTTTATGGCGATTAGCTCGGGTGTCTCGATTTTTCTTTTGTATTCTTCTTCGGTTTTGAGAACTGGAAAATACAATCTGTCTGGTTTTGCTTTTTGATCAGTTGACAGATAGATTTTCCCAAGGCTCCATATGATGTTATCTAAAATGGAGCGCAGGTTATGTATGCAGTCGCCAGCGATGACTCCAAGGGCCTTTGGTGGATCTTGATGAACGTTGTAGGAAAATCTAATGCACTTTGCGCCATTGTCTTCATAGTTTTCTACGCGTATTCCAAAAGGACTGGTTGCGAGGAAAGCATCTGCTTCGTGTATGAACTCATTTAAATGTTTAATGGCTCGGTTAAGCTTGGCTGTTGAGTTTTCTAAGTAGTCCATGTGTATGCAGTTCGCTATATTGGTTTTAAGACGTCGTCATTCGTGGCCTATGGGCACCTCGCTTCAGTTAAGCTGAACGCATCTGAGCTTGAATGGTTAGGGCAGAATTAAGGGCAAATTCTAGGCCTCCATAGGCCGCAGCGCACCTTTTGAAGATTGTAAAATGGCCGTTTTTTCCAGCCTGGAGCGGTCCTTAGAGATTTGAGAAGGGGTTCGAATCCTTAGGCATGCCCCTCAAAGACGGTCGTGCCGCATTCGACCCTTTATAGATAGTCCCCTCCCCCTACCCGAATCGCCAAGGGCCTGCATCGATCCCTTGGCGACCCGGTGCACACGCCCCGCTTGTAACGTTTGTTAGGCAATGCAAACAGTTTATTTACAACTGAATTGAACTTCGGCACCAGCATATGATGAGTAGGGGGCATATGGTTTAGCAGTGGAGCTTTGTACGTAAAGCTCCTTACCTTGTTTTTTACAAAAAGCAGCAGACTCTTTTAGTATCTCTACCTTCACAGCGCTACCGTTATAGGCCATCGCATCCTCCTTTTCATATACGTAGTTGCCTCCGCCAAGGTCAACGATGCCAGAGTTCGTCGCGCAGCCGAACAACGCGAGGAGAGCAACTGTAGGGATAGCGATTCGCATATTTTTTCCTTAAAAATTGAATGGCCTAACTATAAGTAGACGACACATCTGTCGTAGCGACAACGTGCACAATACTGGCGCATTAGCAGCGTGTCCAAGGTCTGCTTTTGGCCGGTACCTGACGGTCACCATTGGCTGGGACCGTCCAAGTCAGATGTAACAGGTGGTCAATATGGACGCAACAGGCTCGGCAGACCGGTGCAAGTACGCAACGACCGTTACCAGGTATCCCCGATATCATCATTGTCCGCACTAAAGCATGCGTTGGTGATGTCTGCTATATCCAGAAGAGATAGGCCTAGTACGTTGTTGTACGGCGCCAGTTGTGCCCAAGCCTCGTCTTCCGTCATGTGGGGAAGATGCTTGACGAGTTCTAGCTCGCTACCCATCTCATTGCACCTAACGATCGCGTTGGCAAATCCGCCTTGCCGGCTGTTGACCAAGCAATAGGCCTGGCGAAGATCAGGTGCGCAGCCAGTGATTGATTCAATGAATGTGTAGGAGAGCGGCAGTGACATCGCGCCGGTAAAGTTCGTCGCCGTGCCGGTGCCAGGGTGCAGGGTGATGCACCAGACTGTGAGCGTGAAGTCGACGCGGCCCTGTGCATTGGCAAATGTCATCACAGTGGGGGTGTGATCCAGGCGGCTGTAATCGGGCGCGTGCGGACCAAATGGCACTTTGTGCTCCGTGCTGCTTCCCGGTGTCAGCGCGTCCGTAAAACTCCAGTACCGTAGTTTCGGATCACCTTCCGGGTCAGGCCTCGAGCAACTGGGCACGGAGAAGCCTGCTGGGTTCAAGGAATGCTTGGTCAGGTGATTGCGCACCTTATCCGGCAGCCGCCATGGAGCATCAATACCGGTGGTTATGAACGTCTTCGGTGGCGCGGACGGCACTTCGAGCAAGGCAATGCCAACATGGGTATTGTCGGGCGTGTGGTTGGGCAAGATTGCGCATGCCCCATTCCAGTCGTTGAAGCCGAGCAGCCTACTGAGCATTTCACGCTGAGCCGCGAGTTTGCTGAGACGGCCCAGAGCTTTTGATGTGGAGTGGAGGATCTGCGACAGCAGTTTTACATCGCTTGAAGATAGCGCGGACATACGAGGCACCAGATAATCGACCCATGTGCATCTGGTTCCCCCTCTTACAGACACTAGATCGAGTTGATTTAGGGCCTAGCATGAGTGTGTCGCGCCCTCCGTAGCGGAGGAGGAAAGCATTTACCGTGCACAGGCGTGCGATGGGGGAGGCTGGGGCTTCCAAAACCAACGATAGGTTATGGCCAATTCGGGTTCGCTGCAATAGGTACCGCTTTTCTGGAGATCGATACCTCATGGTGAGCCTACTGATCCTTGTGGGAGCTTTCCACTTTTGGCTGATAGCTGCCTCTAAGATTTCACTCGGGCGACATCAGCACCGCAAGCGTCAGTTTGATGAACTCCTCGTTCTTGTCGATGGTGTCCAGGGCGCCGCGCACGTTGTTCGCCACTTCGGCGGCGCCTCGTTGCTCGACCCAGTTAGACAGTTCGAGGATGGCGGCTTCAAGGGCCAGTTGGTTTTCGTTGATCTTGTAGAGCAGGGAAGGGAGCAGGTCTGAGTTTGGCATCGTGAATCCTCAATGGAGGTTTCAGCCTAGCAGTGGAGTCTGGGAAAACCAGAAACAGACACCTCAACAGACACCTAGTTGACGCGGGGGAGGCTGGAGGCCTTGAAAATAGTGGAGCGGGTGAAGGGAATCGAACCCTCGTTATCAGCTTGGGAAGCTGACTCCGGCTAGTGGCAGTCGGCACCTAGAAAGTAGAAAGCTGATCAACCTGCGTCCCATCCACCACATTGTCCGTCAGTACCCAAGCAACGTATGATGTGCATCCGGTGGAAGGTCTACAAACGTCTGAAACAGCACGCTCTGTAGCTGGCTATGACGCCAATGGACATCATGCAGCACTTATTCACGTATCGACGGACTGAGAAGGTAAAATTTTAATGGAGTTTCTGATCGGGGCAGTAGTCGCTGGACTTGTTATTTTTTTTGTCATAGTGAAATCCAAGACTGACAAATTCAACAAGCTTTCACGTATGCACTTTCCCAACTGGGTCGCCCTGTATTCCAATAGTCAAATGCCCGAAAACCTCGGCATGGCGCGTGCACTGATTCTCCAGACTTTCCACCTAGCAGCAGAATTTGGTGCTATCACTGCCCAGGAAAAGAAAGAGCTTGATGCACGCTCTATGAGGGAAGATCCTATATATCTGCTCAATGGTTGGTTCGAGCATGCCTTACCAGTCGTAAGACGCGTATTCGGTGATGCAGAAATCACGATATCAGAAGCTCGAATGATTGGAGTGTTGATGCTCGTTTCCATGAAGGGCATGAGTCCGGAACGTGACCTTTACGACTTCCTGCTACGCTTCAAAGGTTAGACTCGCTCGATCAAGCATAGCAGCGGCGGTGTTGAATGGTTTAGGGCAAAATTAGGGCAGATTCAAGGCCGCCATGAACCGCAGGACGCCATGAAGTGAATGCAAAAGTACCGTAATTTCTGGCCTTAAGCGGTCTACAAGGATGCTGGAAGGGGTTCGAATCCCTATTCTTTTGCTGACTATTATTGATTTACCCCTCGAATCTCATCCTCATATGACGCCTCGTCGAGCAGACACGATTATAATTTATGGACGTGCAGCTCAGACTCCTTTATCAGGTATTGTATTTCCGAAGACATTAGCGCAGCCTTCACTGATTGTTCTGATTTAATATCGCGTGAACTTAGAGCATTCGGTAGAAATGGCCAATTTGTTAGTATAAGGCCGCCGATGTCTACTATGGCTGTTTTTGTAACTCCCTCGTATTTGTAAATTATGGCATATGCTGCGTTTTCGTTATAAATTATCCCATTGAAATTTTGTGTGTTTCTAGCGGCAACTGCATAGCCTTCAAATTTCTTATGGTATTCCAGTGATGGCGGATTTGCGGTTTTGCACTTAATAATTCCGTTGTGAGTGGAGATATAGATTTCAAATAGCTTCGCTGAATAAGGGTTTAGCTCATACTGCTCTTCATTCAGGTAGTAGTTGGATACAGGGTCTGTATTTACTGCAAGGCTTTCTAAGCCTTTTATGACTAGTGGTGGATGAGGTTTATGAACGGACAAAATAACGTGCCGGTCTACAACTGCATAAATTTCGTGCACGGTTAAGGGTTTGTCTTTGAGGTTTGTAATTACGATATCGCTCAGGCGCGTCGCCGTTAATCTTTCGTGTAAAGTGCTATAAGAAATTTGGACTTTGTGTCCTATTTTTTTCCATCCCAGAAATAGGGTAAGCGGTAGTAAGATGATGCCGGGCGTTATTCGTAAGAAAGAATCAATATAAGGCCACGCAACATGAATCCATGACATGAATGTTCTCCATTTGCGGCTAAGCGCACTCTTGCGCTATTGAGTCCACTCTGACCATTTACATTCTTTGCAGGTTATTACGTAGTAAACTTCATCTCGCCGATTATCGGTCAGACTACGTCTTTCAAATTTATCCTCTCCGCATTCTGGGCAGCGCTTAAAGGGTAGAGGGTCGCCCGTTGTCTGATTGTCAAAGGTTAGTTCATTTATTCGCTCTTTTAGCCTTCTAACTAACGCGGCTTCAGAAGGATCTCCACATATCTGGGCTGCAATTTTCCCAAGAGATTTACTTGATCTTGAAGTAAACCCTCGGTAATCAGCCACCAATGTTGGAAGTGGCGTGTCGTCCATCATGATGGGGATTATTCGTAAGCTTTCGTCATCAACTCGGCGCCTGATATAGGCCCTAAGCTCTGTTCCAACCCAGTTAGATGCTGCTGCTTCCTTTGACCAAAGGAGAACGAACACGTCTGTGATGCTCAAGCCATCTTCGATGCTCCCAGTCAACGATTCGCCAGGGCGAATCGTCCACTCGTCGAACCACACGCTTTCTCCGTGCTCGACAAGAGCCATCGCGAGAAGACGTGCCTGAGACTTCTGCTTCTTGTTGTGACTTATGAAGATTTGCATTTGATTCTCGCTAACACGAAACTATAAATAGACACCAATGGGCGCATTTAAATACTCAATTGGTGTAAGACATAACGTATTGAGACCAGCGAACTGCTCTGGAGTAGGGGGCGAAGTGAATACGTGGATTAAATGCACCATTCCTACAGTTCCTTTATCTGGCGATCTTCAGGCTTGCGCAAGGCTAACCTCAGAGGAAGCCGCTCACAATACCGGCTCTACCAACCTATCGCGACCGACTGCTTTTGGCCTGCCTGTAAGATTTCACTCGGGCGACATCAGCACCGCAAGCGTCAGTTTGATGAGCTCCTCGTTCTTGTCAATGGTGTCTAGGGCTCCGCGCACGTTGTCCGCCACCTCGGCGGCGCCTCGTTGCTCGACCCAGTTGGACAGTTCCATGATGGCAGCTTCGAGAGCCAGCTGGTTTTCGTTGATCTTGAAGAGCAGAGAGGGGAGTAGATCTGAATTCGGCATGCGTGGTTCCTCCGTGAAAAGAAAATCGTAGCAGCTTGAAAGCTTCGTGAGACGGATGGATTCATGGAGGTTGGGCGCCAATGCACAAAGGTAATTGACAGTAGCGACAGTGCTCGGGATTGGAGCCGGAAGAGGTTGCTTAAAATTTGCTACATGGGCGGCGAGAGGAGACAGAATTTAATTATGGAGGAATATAGTTGGTACGAAATTGGTACGGAGATTTTTTGGCCGCCATGTGGGCCTTTATTTTATGGCGTGTGGCGGTAAGTAAGTCCAGTCCATCATGGGCGCCACACTGAAGCGACGAGACGGCTCAGGACGGGCAGGGCTAGTGTTTACAGGCGCTTCAGGTTTTTCGAAATTCATTGATACTGATCTTTTATACAGCGGTTTTTACCCATTTTTCCTTGTTTTCCAAACTCGGTTGCTACAATGTATCAACCGAATTCGGCAATGTACCAACTGGAAATGGGCACGATCACATCACGCAAGCGCAAGTACAACTCGACGGCCTAAATGGCGCAGATACGGATCAATCGGGACGGGAAAGCAGTTTATCAGGAAAGCCAAGCCTTCGACCGCAAGCAGGTCGCCCAACGATGACGCGCCTACGGGTTTGTGAGTTCCTGGTCGACTCGGTGGAGCAGGTGTTCATCCAGTCCGGCTGGAGCGCCTCGGAGGAATGCAATGCAGGGAGGTCGGCGGTCTTGGACGGGTTGTTCTGCTGAGCAAGGATTAGGTATCTCGGGTCTGGAGCAACTAGTGTGTATAGCGTGGCCGTGCGGTGGGGCACCATTGGAAAAAATGTCGGCGATTTTTCAATGAAAACCAAGTAGAGAATATGGGTTTTGATGTTTACAATGTGTCAGAGAAACGTTTGTCTCTTCGTTTGAAAAGAGTCGAAAATAAATACAATATTTGTTGGTGTGCAGCAAAGAAGGGACTCGTTCGTGATTAAAAATTTGACCAGTGGTCAGTCAGTTACCCTCAATGCAATACGAGCGTTGGCTGCATTTTCGGTTCTGGTGGGGCATACATTTGTAGATGTTGTCCCAAAAAGCTGGTTTGGGCAGATAATGCCATTTCAAAGCTTGGCCGTTGTTGTTTTTTTCTGGCTTTCAGGGTTTCTTATTGCCTATCAGTGTTTGAGTAAGGCTAATTATAGTTTTGGCGAATACATGATAGATCGGTTTAGCAGAATATATGTTTTATATGTTCCTGCGATGATCATTTCATATCTGGTTTTTATTGTTTTGTTGGGGCGTGTACCTCCAACGGTTTGGGATTTTGTTGGGCATGTATTGCAGCTTCAGCACACGCCGTTTTCCAGAATGATCGAAGGGATACCGCCTATAAAAGTTTATGGGGGTAACAGTGTTCTTTGGACGATAGCTATTGAGTGGTGGCTATATGTCTTCTTCGGCATTGCCTTTTTTTGGCAGTCGATGTCAACACTTGAAAGAGCGCTTGCGTTACTGCTAGCTGGTCCGGCGATCCTCGTTGTTGGGTACTTTACGGTTTGGGAGTCTGTCGCTTGGGAGTGGTTTCTTGGTGCAGCCTGTGCTGCGATATATTTTTACGCGCCACAGATTAGCTGGAAGCAAGTTGTTATCCCGCTTTTTGCTGTTGTGGCTGGGATATTGTGGAGGTTTCAGAGGCTCTCGCTTGCTAGTCATATGAATATGTATGACTTGCAGCTTATGATTTTAGTAGGTGTAGGGTTGATGCTTGTTTTATTGGCCAGCACGAACCTTCGTATCCCCTCGGCGGTAAGGTGGGTGGCTGCAAAAGGGGCTTTTGTATCTTATGCAATGTATTTGACGCATGAGCCGATTCGTGTGTTGATTGCTAATTATATAAGCGTAACTAATGTTTCTAATGTTTGGCTTTCAGTTTTCTTGTGTACGCTGTTTGCTGCTTTTTGCGCGTGGCTTCTAGAGGATAAACATTTGAATTTGCGTGCTTGGCTGAAAAGAAAGTTAATCGCTCCCAGGCGAGAACTGCTCAAAGTTCAGGCCTCGAAGCTGACCTAGATCTAATTGCCATAGCCTGCCATGTGCGGGCTTTTCGGAGGGAGGGCTGGTCGGGGGGCGTGAGAGTGATTGGGTTGTATTAGCCCAGAGCCTTGATTCTTTACGTTACCCATAGTCTTCCTGGCTGGAACCTCGAACTTTGATCGTTTGATAAGATTACGGCGATGAAACCCAAACATGCAGAATTCTGCCGATAGCTAAATTTATTCATGGGGGCGTCGATAGGTTTCGAGCGTCCCCTCGACAGGATATTTAATGAAGCTTATTCACATCGGGCTCCCCAAGGCCGCGTCAACTTACATTCAAGCCGCGGCACAGCAGCGGGGCGACGTGCAAGTACTGCAATGGCACAATTACGCGCAGAATATTGTTCATGCCGCTTCTCTGAAAGCTTATCTGAGAGGGCCAGGTGAATCGAGCATAGCCCCACACCAGCCTCTGGCTGGCGCCCCTGCTTTCGTTAGCAGTGAAGAGCTCTGCGGGTGGGCTCCGAGACCTGTAACGCAACTCGAAATTCAAACGTACCAAAACCTGGTGGCGGCGGCGCTGAAACGTGAATTAGCCGGAGCTAAAGTACTGATTGTAACAAGAAGTCCATTGTCATTTGTGGACAGCTATTACAATCAGGCTGTAAAGGAAGGCGCCTCTGAAAACCCATTTGTGTTTGCCGAGCGGTGGCGTGCCCTGTTGCTTGAGCTTCTGAATTACACCAGGCTGTGCGAACTTTACTCTTCATATTTTGGTGCATCGAACGTATTGGTTGTTCCCGTAGAGTTATTACGTGACGACCCCGCTCATTTTTACGACATGATTGAAGGGCACGCAGGCTTTACCCTGAGGCCTCGCTCTCCTGAGAGTATTCAGCACAACCGCTCACTAACCAGCCATGAACTTCAGGCTATGAGAGTGCTGAATCGAATTGTAAAAATACTTTCAGCAGATCAACAGGGCAAGCCAGAGCAATTCCTGCTGCCTCATTTAAACTCGATAAAGCGCAGTTTTTTATCGTATTACCTTGAAAATGATCCGAACTCCATGCGGCGCAGCCAGCGGTCGCTTCGGGCGGTCGGGGTTAGCGTCGACAAGCGTTTGGTATCAACGGTACTTCTTGAAAAATGCCGTACGCAAATCATTGGCGGCTTGAGCGGCCTGGGGCACCATTCCTTTCCGAGTAAATATCTATCTAAATACCTGGCGGAAGTTGGGGGTGATCGCCTAATGAACGGGTCATAACAGTAATGCCCAGGACTACTGATCACAATGGAACGATGCCGAGTAAATTGCTCGGCACGGACTAACCAATGCGCAGGGAGACGCTAGACTATTTTATGAATTCGCCAGTCAATAACCCTAATTTGACTTCTGTCAGCCACCATGTGACCCAGACTGAACGCGCCCATTACATGGGGCATCAAGGCGCCGTACTTTGGTTGACGGGCCTCTCGGCTTCCGGGAAGTCGAGTTTGGCAATGGCCTTGGAGGCGCATCTACTGAGGGCTGGTTACGCGTGCTACACACTTGACGGAGATAATGTTCGCAAAGGACTTAATGCCAACCTCGGCTTTTCAGAAGACGATAGAACAGAGAACATCCGCCGGGTTAGTGAGGTGGCAGCGCTTTTTGCCGATGCGGGCATGGTTTGCATCACTGCGTTTATTTCACCTTATCGCGAGGGGCGTGCTCGTGCTCGTGCTGCAGCCTGCAACACGTCTTTCCACGAGATCTACATAGCGGCAGACCTGGCAACCTGCGAGATGCGTGATCCCAAGGGCCTGTATCGCAAGGCCAGGGCCAGAGAGCTTCGCGATTTCACTGGTATAGACGCGCCATACGAGCCGCCTCTGACCCCTGATCTGGTCATTGATACGGCTAACCAGACGTTCGAACAAAGCCTGAGCAGACTGATTGAATACGTTGTTGAGCACATCCTGCCAAGAACTGACCGGCGTCGGTGAGTCGGCGCTACACCGGTGGGGCGACGAGGTTCAACAAGAACGCAAAGGCGTTACTCCGCAGAGCGATGCGCTGACTCTGGAGCAACAGAAAATCCAGGAGCTGGAAGCTCGTATCACTCGACTTGAGCGAGAGTTTTGGGGGGATATGTAGTGTTTTTTGGTTTTGCTACATCGTGCGCATGGAAACGTTTATGTTGGTCTGGGTGTTTAGTTCAATGAGGGTTAATGCCCCGTCATCAAAGGAGCAGCCGGTGTCGATGTATACCGCATTTCCCAAACGGGTAACTGAGGCAACTGTTGAGTGGCCGACATAAATTTGGTCTATGCCTTTGATTAAAACTTCATCCCGGGTTTCGATTTTATTTCTGGCATACAGCGCTTTTTCTAAAGCTAGACGCTGATAGGCCTCGCCAAGCCGACCAGTAATAGCGTCTTTGGCGTTCTGCCATGTGTGATTATTGTGTGTGAGTGGAGTTTCAGCATGCACAATCCCAATTTTTCGGCCATCCAACAATTCAACTTCAATTATTAGAGGGAGATTTTGCAATACGTTAGAGAGCTTTTTTTGGACTACAGGCGGTAGTTCATAAAGCCATGCACCACCATTGCGAGAATGTCTGGCAATGTCTCCATGGCCAGAAATACAGTCGATGAGCATCTGTTCGTGGTTGCCTCTCACAGCATGAAACCATGGCTCCTGCAGCCAGTCCATCACGTCGATGGAGTCGGGTCCTCTATCAATGAGGTCGCCCACGGAAAAAATTCGATCAAGGTTTTTATTAAATCCGGATTTTTTTAAAAGAAACGCTAAGAGCTTGAAGTGTCCGTGGATGTCGCCGACTACAAAATCTCGACCAATTTTGTTGGGTGTAAACGACTGGGTTTTGTGCATTGTCAGTAATTTAATGAGTTGATATTCAGATGATCGCAATGATTGCCCGGCGGAGGCCAGGCGCTGCTCTGGCAGCGCCATGCCGTGGTTTCAATGTGCGGGTTCGAGGGTTGCGGTGGCGCTGGTGGCGGTCGGTTGGCGATCGATAAACGCCTGGACGTACGGTGCGGCCACCTCGCCATAGGCCTTCGAGCCCACCTCATTGAGGTGATTCGCGTCCGAATAGATCAGGGTGCCGTTCAGCATCGGCACGTGGGCGAACAGCGGGGTGCGCGACAGGTCGAGGAAGGTGGCGTTGTCATGACGCGCGACGATAGCCTTGATCTTCTCGTTGGCACCCGCCCACTCCGCGTGCATCGACACTGTCATGTCTAGACCGAAATGATTGGCACGCTGGATGCGCAAGGGGTTCGCCGCCAGCATTGGCACTTGGGCCAGCACCAGCACCCGCTGGTTTCGGGCCGACGTTTCGCTCAGGAACTGCTCCAGCTGGGTGAGGAATGCGCTGCTCGGCGTATGGAATTGCCACATGCCTGCAAGGATGATCGCGTCGGCCGTCGGCGTGTACTTCCTGGCTTGCGCGATCTGCGCCCGACAATCGGCGCGCCCCCATTCGGCAATGCGCTCCACATCGAAACCTGGAATGGTCACGCAGTTGCTCGAGGAGATGACCCTGATCTGCGCGTGGGTGGCATTGCCCACCACGTCGGCGAAGTAGTTCAGTTGCGCGGCATGGCTGTCGCCAAGCATCAGCAGTGTGTGTTGAGAGGTTCGTTCACCTCGGATGCAGTCGCCGATCATATGGCTGTGGCAGAGTTCGGCATCGATCCCGTAGCGGGTCAGTGCGTCGGGAAGCGGCTCCACCAGCTTGCGGCTGAGTGTGGTGGCCGCCAGCACCGCCAGCAGCGTCACTCCCAGCATGCCGGCCAGGCGCCCGTAAGCTGCGGGGGTGGACATGCGCCGCCGGAAGGGCGACTCGACCCAGCGATAGGAAAGATAGCCCGACACGCCCGTCAGCACGATGAAGGCCACGGCAGCCAGGGGGGCCAGCTCATAAGTGCCGGACAGGTAGCGAATGCCCGCCAGGATCGGCCAGTGCCAGAGGTAAAGCGAGTAGGACAGGGCGCCGATGAACACCAGCGGCTTGAGCGAGAGGAGGCGGTTGACCAGGCTGTTCCGGCTCAGCAGCAGCAAGGCGGTACCCAGGCATGCCGGTATGGCCATCAGGCCAGGGAAGGTGCGTCCTTCGGCGATGAAGGCGAAACTGCCGGCGATCAGCAGTAAGCCCGATGCAGCCATGAGATGGGCCTTGCCGGTGGAGACGTCCTTGCGCGGGACCAGCGCCGCAAGGCTGCCGAACAGGAATTCCGGGATCCGCGCCAGCAGGGAGAAATACACCCGTTGCTGATGTTCGCCGTGCAGGCGGAACTCTGACCAGGCCAGCAATGCCGCCGTCAGCACCAGCAGCGAAGGCACCAGCCAGCGCCGAGGGGTCAACAGCAGGAGGGCCGGCAGCAGCAGGTAGAACTGCATTTCGATCGCCAACGACCAAGTGTGCAGCAATGGCAGCTCATGGACGGCCGGGCCGAAGTAATCGTGCTGCTTGGCGAAGAAGGTGTTGCTGTTGAAGTAGAGCGCCGACTTCACGCTGGCCCTGAACGCGTCGAAGTCGTTCGGAATGAAGAGTATTGCCGCGCACAGCGCCACGATGATGATCAGCACCAGGTAGGCCGGCACGATCCGTTTGATCCGGCTGGTGTAGAAGCTGATCAGTGAGAATTCATTCTGGCGCTTGCGGGTCAGGATGATCCCGGTGATCAGGAAGCCCGAGATCACGAAGAACATGTCTACGCCGATGAAGCCGCCGGGCAACCAGTATTTGTTCAGGTGGAAGATGATCACGCTGAGAACGGCAATCGAGCGCAAGCCCTGGATATCGTTCCTGAGTTCTTGAGTACTCATGTATTTCGCTCGTGATGCTCGCGGTGGCTCGAGTGCCGGTTTCTCGGCTTGAAGTACTGCTGGAGCATCGGTATGTATGCGGATAGATCAGACATTCAAGGCCTTGCCACAGGAAAGCTTTCAAAGGTGGTGAACTGGCCGATTCTACAGGGATTGTTCCATTTGTGTCGCCGCGCGGCCCCCTGTCGACAGATACGCGGCTTCAATGCGCGGCTTGGCCGGTGCCACATTGATCGGGGCGCGGCGCGGGGAATCACTCATGGTTAATGGTTAAAAATTAAAGCGTTCCTCAAAGGCAGTCTGCTGCCCCAACTTGACGGTGCACTGGCGTGCCACTTCGACGGGCACGACTTGGCCCAGCATTGGTAACAGTCCTGTGTAGAACACCTTGTCGCAGGCCGCATCCTTGCTGAAGGCCTGAGAGTTACCCGACGCATCGGCGGTAATGCGGCAGCCCGCGACCAAATCAGCAGGCAGTTCTTTTAACGGCAAAGGTTTTTGGGTGCGGCTTTCCTGAATGATGACCAGCTCGTTGCAACCACCGCTGACTGAACCTTCCTTGACGGTTTTTTCAAAGGCTACGCGTTGGTAGTCTGTACCGGTGAAGACCGCTTGGTCGTTAACGCTGACCCTGTACTGCGATGGTTGGAAAGCAATTGCCCTTATGCAGAAGCGGGTGGTGATCGGCTGGTTGTTTACCGTGGTAGTTGCCGTCTTGCAGCCCGGAACGGCATTCGCGAAGTAGGCATCAGGCGAGTTGGCGCAGCCGGCCAGCGATATCAGACACGCGCCAATCAAGATTTTTTTCATGGAATTCCCTGTGAGTCAGCGCGCCGGTTTTAAGTTTTTGCGCTGAAGGCACAATGATATCATTGTCGGACGAGTCATCGATCTGTCCTTTCTATAACCGGTTTGCAAACCAGGTGCGTCTTTCGGCACAACGATGTTGGAGACTGCCCACTCCGTTATTTGAGAGCGCCTGTTTACATCAAGAAACCCTGGAACCTGAACCAATGCTGTCGCCTGGCGAGGTTTCACCCTGCTTGATGACCCAGCGGCTTAGGATAAATCCATGTCCGGCACTTCCAGCCCATAGGGAACTGAAAAATGATCTCGAACCTCTTCAAAGTCGTGATGATCGGCGGTGTCTTGCTGTTGAGCGCTTGTTCAGGTGTGAGCACTCATAGCAATTATTCAGAAGACCTCCAGCCATCCGCCGGTTTCGGCCCTGGCCCGACCAATAACCACAGTCAGTTGAGTTTCCATGGCAGCGCGCTCGGTAGCAGCTTCGGCGAGTACAGTTCCGGCTTGTTGCACGACGATTAAGGTGTGACGCAACGGCGCGGTATTTCTGCCGTTGCGCATTCTCCGAAGGGCGGCTGCATGAAATACGGCTATTTGGCCTCAGGCGTCGCTATCCACTCACCCAAAACCTTCTGATACTTCCCAGTCACCTTGGCCAGGTGCAACCACTGATCGACATACAACTTCCACGTCATGTCATCACGCGGCAGCAGATACGCCTTCTCCCCATATTGCATGAACTGGCTTGGATTCACTGCGCACAATCCGGGTTTGAGTTTCTGCTGATACAGGGCTTCCGACGTGTCGGTAATCATCACGTCAGCTTTCTTGTCCAGCAGCTCCTGGAAGATGGTCACGTTGTCGTGAAGGCTCAATTGCGCCTTGGGCAGGAAGGCGTGAACGAACGCTTCGTTGGTGCCGCCGGCCGGTTCGACCAAGCGAACCGAAGGCTGGTTGATTTGCTCGACGGTCTGATACTTCGCCTGATCTTCGCAGCGCACCAACGGGATTTTGCCGTCGACGTCCAGCGTGGTGCTGAAGAAGGCTTTTTTCTGCCGCTCCAGGGTGACCGAGATACCGCCCATGCCGATGTCGCATTTGCCCGCCAGCATGTCGGGCATCAGGGTTTTCCAGGTGGTCGGTACCCACTCGACCTTGACGCCAAGGCTGTCGGCCAGCGAGCGGGCCATGGCGATGTCGATGCCCGAGTATTCGCCGTTCTCGGCTTTAAACGTGTAGGGCTTGTAATCGCCTGTGGTGCACACGCGCAGTTGGCCTTGCTGGATGACGCTGTCCAGGTGCGATTGTTCGGCCTGGGCGCCAAACGATAGTGCGAGCAGGCTACCGAGCATTACTGTGCATTTATTGGTTTTCATGTGTACCCGACTTCCATGATGGATTGGGGCTGAGAGTACTTAATTTTTCCCGCCGATGGTTATAAGTACTTCGGATTCTGCTGCTCGATTGGCTATTGCGCAGCGGCCTCCATTTCCGGACTCAGCGTTCCCAACCAGGCCACCAGCCCCACAATCAACACCGCGAGCGCCAACTCAACAACCATGCTGCGTCGCAACGCGTTGGCGGCAACTTCGTATTTCCCCTCCCGTAACGACCGTTCCAGAAACGGCCCAAGGTGAAACCGGTTCAACGCGGCGAGCACCAGCATCCCGGCAAACAACCCCACTTTGATAAACAGCAAAATCCCATAGGTACTTAGCAACAAGTCATCAAGCTTCGGCCCGACGATGAACAGGTAATTCACGACGCCCGTGACCGTGACGACGACCACGATCACCGCGCCCACCCATTCAAATCGAGCGACGGCCCGAGCCAGTAACCTGATGCGTTCCGCAGTTTGCAGCGCGTTGATTTTCGCCATCAGCGCAAACGCTACCAGCGCACCCAGCCACGCGCCTGCCGCCAGCAAATGCAGAATATCCATCGCAAAATGCCAATAACGACGGCTGCCTTCATCCATCGCCCCATGACCGCTCCAGGCCAGGGAGGCGAGGGCGATCGCGCCGCAAATCGACGCAACCAGCAAGCTGGCGCCGGGCAAGCGGTGGTTGACCATCAGCATCAAACCGGCCATCACCAGTACAACGACTCGAACCGACCAGGCCAATCCGAAATCCGTCTCGAACACCATCATCTGGACATGCGGTCGCAGCTCGGTGAAGTCCGACTCTCCGCTCATCGCACTCACCATCGTCAGCATGCTCGCCACGGACAACAGCACGCCGAACGCGGCCGTCACCAGCAGGATTGACCGAAACGGCAGCACCGCCCCGGACACCCGTTCCCGGCCCGCAAGGCTGTAGAGCCCGAACAAACCCAGCCCAAACAGCACCATCAAATCCACATACAACCCAAACCGCAGTGCAATGCTGACCCAGTCGCTCATCAATCACTTCACTTTGAACGTAACGTTGCCGGTGATCGGGTGAGTGTCCGAAGACACCGCGCGCCATTCGACTTTGTAGCTGCCGGCGGGCAACGGTGAGAGTGGGGTGATGAGCATGGTTTTCGGGTCGCTGCCGCCGGTGACTTTGGCTTTCATCGGCATCGGGGAATGCGCCATGCCTGGCATTTCGGTCATGACCAGTTTCGCGCCGGAAAACTGAGTCATGAGGCTTTCGGAAAAGTGCAGCTCAATCGTGCTCGGTGCCGCGCCATCCGCACCTTCGGTCGGGGTGGATGAGAGTAGTTTCGGGTGCGCCTGAGCCAGTGTGCTCATGAGCAAGCCGATGACAACAGCGGTGGTTTTAATTGTGCGCATGCAAGGCCTCTTTACCGCTCGAAGCGGTTTTTTTTGATGGTGATGTGAGTGCGATCAGAACCACAGCCGAACGCCGAGAACGACGCGTGCTTCACTGCGATCCTCGCCATCGTCTTTGGCGAAATCGGCGGTTTTGCCGTAGGTGCGGTTCCAGGTCACGCCGATGTACGGGGCGATTTCCCGACGAATTTCATAGCGCAACCGCAGCCCGGCTTCGGTGTTGGCGAGCCCGGAACCAATGCCCCGCTGCGGATCGTTTTTGCCGTAGACATTCAGTTCGGCGGTCGGCTGCACAATCAGCCGGTTGGTCAGCAGGATGTCGTAGTCACCTTCCAGCCGCACTGCGCTCTGGCCGCCTTCGCCGATGAACGCCGTGGCTTCGGCTTCGAAGTTGTACAGCGCCATGCCTTGCACGCCGAACGCGGCCCAGGTTTGCGGGGCGCCGGGTTTGAAGTCCTGGCGCACGCCGCTCACCACATCCCACCATGGCGAGATCGCGTGGCCCCATAACGCCTGGACTTCCGCGTCTTCGGTCTTGCCGTTGCTGCGCTCGCCTTCGGATCGCAGCCACAGGCGATCGATGTCACCGCCGATCCAGCCCGATAAATCCCAGGTCAGCGCGCTGCCATCGTCGGCGTCCTGCCATTCGAGTTTGTCGGCGAGGAAGTAGTGATTGAGTGCAGAGTCATGCACGTTATGGCCGCCGGGGCTGACGAACACGGCGGCGCGGTCGGCATCGGTCAGCGGCGGGATCGGCGTGCGGCTTTCAGTGGGCGCGGCGGGCTGCATCTGGCCGTCGTCCATGCTTTGCAGCTGGCTATGGTCCATGCCCTGCATCTGGCCATGGTCCATGCCCGGCATCTGGCTGTGATCCATGTTCTGCATGTCGTTGGTGGCGGCGCTCGCCGAAGAAAGCGTCAGGCCCGTCGTGCAAACGGCGAGAAAAATCGATGTAAGTCTGGTCATGGGTAGCGCCTCATTCTTCCACGCGAACTTCACGGAACATGCCCATTTCCATGTGGTACAGGAGGTGGCAGTGATAGGCCCAGCGGCCGAGTGCGTCGGCGGTCACCCGGTAACTGCGTCGGGAACCGGGGGGCATGTCGATGGTGTGTTTGCGCACCATGAACTCGCCGTTCTCGTCTTCAAGGTCGCTCCACATGCCGTGCAGATGGATGGGGTGGGTCATCATCGTGTCGTTGACCAGCACGATGCGCACGCGCTCGCCGTACTTGAGGCGCAGCGGTTCGGCATCGGAGAATTTCACGCCGTTGAACGACCACGCGAACTTTTCCATGTGGCCGGTGAGGTGCAGTTCGAGGGTGCGGCCCGGGTCGCGGCCGTCCGGGTCTTCGAAGGTGCTGCGCAGGTCGGAATAGGTCAGGACACGGCGGCCGTTGTTGCGCAAGCCAAGGCCGGGATCGTCGAGTTTCGGCGAGGTGCTCATGGCTTGCATGTCCACCAGCGGGTTGTCGTTTTCCGTCGCGGGATGCGCTTGCATGCCACCCATCGCGCTGTGGTCCATGCCGGCCATGCTGCCGTGATCCATCCCGCCCATGCCCATGTCATCCATGGTCACCAACGGTCGCGGATCGAGTACAGGCACAGGCGCGGACAAACCCGCCTTCATCGCCAGCGTGCCGCGCGCATAACCGGTGCGATCCATCGACTGGGCGAACACGGTGTAAGCGTCCTGCGTCGGCTCGACAATCACATCAAACGTCTCCGCCACCGCAATGCGGAATTCATCGACGCTCACCGGTTTGACATGCAGCCCGTCCGCTGCAACCACCGTCATTTTCAGCCCTGGAATGCGCACGTCGAAATAGGTCATGGCCGAACCGTTGATAAACCGCAGTCGCAGTTTTTCACCTGGCCGGAACACGCCCGTCCAGTTCGAGTCCGGCGCCTGGCCGTTCATTAAATAGGTGTAAGTGGCGCCGCTGACGTCGGCGAGGTCTGTGGGATTCATCTTCATTTCGGCCCACATCTTTCGATCGGCGACCGTGGAAGCCCAGCCGTTTTTGCTGACGTCGTCGATGAAATCGCCCACGGTGCGCTTGTTGTAGTTGTAGTAGTCGGATTGCTTTTTCAGGGTGCTCATCAGGCTGGCCGCGTCTTCGTCGGTCCAGTCGGTCAGCATCACCACGTGATCGCGATCGTATTCAAAGGGCTCCGGCTCCTTGGCGTCGATCACCAGCGGGCCGTAAACGCCGGACTGCTCCTGAAGGCCTGAATGGCTGTGATACCAGTAAGTGCCGTTCTGCCGGACCTGAAATTGATAGACGTACACGCCTCCCGGTTCGATGCCGTGAAAACTCAGGCCCGGTACGCCGTCCATGTTGGCCGGCAGCAAAATGCCGTGCCAGTGAATCGAGGTGGTTTCCTTGAGCCGGTTCTTCACCCGCAGCGTGACCGTGTCGCCTTCACGCCAGCGCAGCAGCGGGCCGGGAATGCCGCCGTTGATGGTCATCGCGGTGCGCGGATTGCCGGTGATGTTGACCGGGGTTTCGCCGATGAACAGCTCGAAATCGCTGCCGGTGAGCATCTGCGGTTCGCCAGGGCGGGTGAGCGCCCACACAGGCGTGCGCCATAACCCGAGGCCGCCGAGCAATCCGCCCGCGGCCAGCCCCTTTACGAAGGTGCGTCTTGAAGTGTTGGAGTGCATGCCGTTTTTATTCCCGGTCCGTCAGTTGGGAGACAACTTGACGACGAGGCTAACGGGCGATGCCTTTCAGCAGACTGAAGCGGGGATTACAGTTTTGACAGTTTCAACGTGGTGTTCAACGGTTGGTGGAAGGCTTGGCAGTCGACGCCACCGTCCCGCTACCGCAATTGATATACGAAGACTTTTTCAGCCAGCGCTGATCCGGGTAGTACGAAAACAACAGTTGCCCGTCTTTCATCGAGTCAATCAGCTTGTGCGCAATCGCCGGCCGTACCGCCGGGCAACCGAGGCTGCGGCCAATCCGCCCGTTTGCCCGTGCAAGCACCGGGCTGACATAAGGCGCGCCATGAATGACGATCGCTCGGTCGAAGGCGTTGTCGTTGAAGCCCGGTTCGAGTCCTTCCATGCGCAACGAATAGCCGTTTTGCCCGACATAACTTGACTGCGTGCGATACAAGCCCAGGCTGGTGGCGAAGCTTTCGTTTTGATTGGAAAACTTGACCGCCATGTTCTCGCCGCTGTTGCGACCGTGGGCAACCAGTTCGTGAAACAGCAACTTGCGCTGTTTAAGGTCAAACACCCAAAGGCGTTGTTCGGTGGAGGGCAGGGAGTAATCGATGACGGCAAGTCTTTGGACAGGCGCGGCACCTTGGGCCAAGCTGCATTGAGAGGCACGTACGGCCAGTGCAATCACCTTGGCGTTAGCGTCTGGAGCGGCTTTGACCAAAGCGGCTTCAAGTGAGTCGGCGTAGGCTGCCGTGACTGACATTGAACTCAGCAGCAGGGCCGTAATTAGGAAGCCGAAGCGGTCTAGCGCCATATGCGTGTCTCATCATGATTGTTTCGAGTCTAGCAGCGAGAGCGCGGCTAGCCGGTGAATGCGGGAGATTAAGGATTATCCATGGGGCAGTTAACAAGGTTATTCGTCATAAGCCGTGTGTTTTTTATGGGCTTTCTGATCAGCGGTGCAGCGATTGCGCAAACTTCGCCGATCGAGCAGTCATCTCCACCTATCAACGCCAGTGAGGCTGCAGCGGATGACATCGTCGGTCAGGCGATTCAGAGCATGCTGGCGCCGTTGGCTTCGGCGTTTCCGCCGCTGCTCACATCCCCCAGGCATCAACGGGTAGACGTCAACCGTGTGGTCATGGATTTCTATATGCATCGCAGCTATCGCGCAGCGTGGACACAAGACAGTGATGTCACCCAGTTGCTGAAAAGCCTGGGCAACACGCAAGCGGATGGTCTGGAACCGGCAGATTTTCATATTGATGAATTGGCCAAGGCACGAGCGTCGATGCAAACCCCGGCGCAGCGGGCGAGTTTCGATATCGTCGCCACCCGGACGTTCATCGCCGCGCTCCTGCAATTGCGGCGCGGCAAGGTCGACCCTTCGCGCCTGGACATTCATTGGAATTTCGACCCGGTCGGCGTCGATCCGCGTGAAGACGTGAACACCTTCTTCGCCGCCCTCGACAGCCATGACGTCGCCCGGGCATTCGCTCAAGCGCCACCGCAAGAAGCGGTTTATGGCAGCTTGCGCATGGGTTTGGCGCAACTGCGCAAGGTCCGGGATGCGGGTGGCTGGCCGAAGGTTGCCGAAGACAAGTCGCTCAAGCCGGGTATGGACGAACCTGCGGTCGCGCAGCTGCGAGCCCGTTTGGCGGCCGGTGGTTATCTGGCCCCACAGTTGAAAGCACGTAGCGACTACGACGCTGTCGTCACCGCGGCGGTCAAAAAGTATCAAGCCGAACAATACCTGGGCGCGGACGGTGTCGCCGGGGCGGCGACGCTCGCGGCGTTGAATGTGTCGGTTGAGGCGCGGATCGACCAGGTTCGGGTGAACATGGAGCGTGCGCGTTGGTTGCTGTACAAACTTCAGGGCACTTTTGTCATCGTTGACATAGCTGGTTACAAAGTTGCGCTCTACCGCGACGGCAAGCCGATCTGGCGTTCTCGTGTGCAAGTCGGCAAACCGTTTCGCAGTACGCCGGTGTTCCAGTCAGAGATTACTTACGTCACGTTCAACCCTACCTGGACCGTGCCCCCGACCATTCTGGTCAAGGACATGCTGCCCAAGATTCAGAAAAATCCCGGCTACCTTGCCGCCAACCGAATCAAGCCCATTGACCGTGAAGGGAACTTGCTCGACCCATCGACGGTCGATTGGTCCAACCCGCGCGGCGTTACGCTGCGACAGGATGCCGGGCCGGACAACTCGCTGGGCCAGGTCGTGATCCGGTTTCCCAATGAATACGCGATTTATCTGCACGACACGCCGCATCGCGAGTTGTTTGCTCAATCTCGCCGCGCCACCAGCTCAGGCTGCATCAGGGTCGAGAACCCGCTGCAGTTGGTGGAGCTGTTGTTCAACGATCCAGTGCATTGGAACAGCGCCGGGATCCAGGCGCAGTTGGCCAACGGCAAGACCGAAAACATCCGGCTTCCCGTCAAGGTGCCGGTGCTGTTGGCTTACTGGACGGTGGACCTGAGTAATGATGGTCGCGTGATGTTCAAGCCCGATGTCTACGGGTACGACTCTGCGGTTCTGCGGGGATTGAATCTGCGTTCGGAACTGCCTGCTCCGCAATGGCAGCAGGCAGGACCGCCTGCGCTGGCGGCCGGGCAAAAAAGCACTGGCGAGTAGCAGGGCGCGACAGTTGTAGAGGGCGGTTCCTGTTCATTCGGCGAGGCCAATCCGCAGCGGCTGCAGCGACGCGGTTTGCGCCATGGTTGAAAACTACCACAATGAAAAAGACCCAAAGGAACAGGGACAGTGAAGATGGATGTTGCGCCAGAAAATTCGGTACCCATTGCAGGTTTGCCTCATGTGCATGACCTCGATGAGTGCCGCAACATTCAAAAAGGGTCGGTGTTCATCATTGCCTCGGGGGCAACCGCCAAGGATTTTCCGCTGGAGAACTACGCAGGCATTCCGATGATCACGATGAACGGGGCCATCTCGAAGTTCATCGGTACCGATATCAAGCCGTTCTTTTATGCCTGCACCGACATTGCCTTTTACCGGGAGCAGCCCGAATTGCTGGCGGCGGGGATGCACCTCAGTGAGCGGGTTGCCGTGTGGGAAGAGCACATCCGGCGTTCGGCCGTCATGCCCGAAGGGGACCTGTACCTGCTGACCAAGGCGCCCAAGCTTTCCTGGAGTGACCTGGTCTTCAGGGGTGATAAGGAACTCATCAGAAGTCGCAGGCTTGGAAACGGTCGCAACAGAACCCTGGGGTTCAGCAAGAACCTCAAGCGCGGCTTTTTTGATGCGCGCACGGTGGCCTATCTGGCGCTGCAAATTGCCTACCACGCAGGTTTTAACAAGGTGTTTCTGGTGGGTGTCGACTTGAATCAGTCAGTGCGGCGTTTTTATGAAGAAGACGATGCCGACGCGTCACCGTGCATGCTCGATCAGCATTTTTTTACGAGAATTCTGCCCTCGTTCAAGATCCTGTCGAAGTACGTCGTGAATGATGATTTTCAGGTTTACAACTTGTCCGGTTCCTCCAGGATTCCTGTCGAACTTATTCCTCGGGTGACGTTGGATGAAGTCGACAGGATGCTCTGAGGATTGTCCATGCATTCATGAATGAGGCTTACGCCTTGAGGCCGGGTTTCGCGCACGAATGGGCGTTCATTGCGCGCCCATTCCTCATGCTCATGCCTTGCCCAGCTCTTCCTGCAAAAACGCCACCAAGGCTCGCTGCAACCCGGTCAACGCGCCCTCGCGGCTGATCAGCGCCAACTCGGTCGGCGGCAGTTCGGGCAGATCGCTGCACACGCGGTGCTCGGGCAGCACCGCCGAAGCGGGCAGCACCGACACGCCCAGCCCGGAGGCCACCGCTGCCTGAATACCCGTCAGGCTGTGGCTGCCAAACGCAACGCGCCAGGGCCGCTGCGCCACATCCAGCAGACGGATCGCCCGTTGCCGATAAATGCAGCCCTGTGGGAACAAAGCCAAGGGCAATACTCCATTGGCGGAGTCGACTCCCACACCCTTGACCCACACCAGCGTTTCCGGCCACGCCGCCCAGCAGGGGCCGCTGTCCGGTTCGCGTTTGACCAAGGCAATATCGAGGGTGCCCGCCGCGAGTTTTTGCTTGAGATCGGTGCTCATGCCGCTGACGGTTTCCAGGCGCGCTTCAGGTCTGGCCCGGTTGAAGCCGGCAAGGATCACGGCCATGCGCCGGGCATCGAAATCTTCCGGTACGCCGATGCGCAGGATTTCCAGGTCGAGGTCGCTGGCCAAGGCTTCCACCGCCTCCGAGGACAGGGCCAGCAAGCGCCGTGCGTAGTGAATCAGCATCTCGCCGTGCTCGGTCACGCTGATGTTCTGCCCGGTTCGGTCACGCAACAGCAGCGCATGCCCGACCAGTTCTTCGAGTTTGCGTACCTGTTGGCTTACGGTGGATTGGGTCCGGTGCACGCGTTCGGCGGCGCGGGTGAAGCTGCCTTCGTCCGCCACGCAAACGAAGGTCTTGAGCAATTCGAGATCGAGCATGGCGGCCTCTTGATATTCGATTTGTCACTGACAGGTCGTTATTAATTTAATTTCACACTATCACTGATCGCTTTTAACCTGAAGATCACCCTTCAGAGGAAACGAACATGACACTCACAATCACCCCGCGCCCCGAGTGGCTGACCTTCGATTGCTACGGCACGTTGATTCAGTGGGATGAGGGCTTGAAAGCCGTGGTGGCGGACATCTTGCGCGACAAGGGGGATCACAGCGTTGATGTCGATCGTCTGATCGAGGTGTACGACCGGTATGAGCACCGGCTGGAACAGATGCCGCCGCATCGCTCGTTCCGCGAGTTGAGCACTAGCGGGTTGCATCTCGCCCTGGAAGAACTGGCGTTGGCGAGTGCCCCCGAAGACAGCCTGCGCCTGGCCGCGGCGATCCCGCGGATGCCGCCGTTTCCGGAAGTGATCGAGACGCTCGCCGGGCTCAAGGCGATGGGCTTCAAGCTGTGCATTGTGTCCAATACCGATGACGACATCATCGCCGGCAACGTTGCGCAACTGGGCGGGCACATCGATCGGGTCATCACGGCGCAGCAGGCCGGCGCTTACAAACCGGATCCGCGACTGTTCGACTACGCTCACGAGCAACTCGGCGTGACACGTGAAAAAGTGGTGCACATCTGCGCCAGCCCTACGCTGGACCACACCGCCGCGCGGGACATGTACTTTCGCTGCGTGTGGGTCGATCGCGGCACCGGTCGGCAATTGCTGCCGGACTACCAGCCCGATGCGACAGTAAACACGCTGGATCAAGTCGAGCCCTTGTTCAAATCCCTTGGCTGGTAAACCCGGAGTCATTGCCATGGCACACACCCTTGCAGGCGGTTCCCGTCCCACCCGTTACACCGAGCTGAATCTGGATTCGCAGGCGGCCATCACCGCGCGCACGGAACTGGCAGCGTGCTTCCAGCTCGCGGCACTGCACGGCCTGGAGGAGGGGATCTGCAACCACTTTTCCGCGATGGTGCCGGGCCGGGATGATCTGTTTTTTGTGAACCCCTACGGTTATGCCTTCGAAGAAGTCAGCGCTGAAAATCTTCTGGTCTGCGACTTTCACGGCAATGTCGTGGCCGGCGAAGGGCAGCCTGAAGCGACCGCGTTTTACATTCACGCCCGCCTGCACCAACAGCTGCCAAGGGTGAAAGTGGCGTTCCATACGCACATGCCTCACGCCACGGCGTTATGTTTGCTGCAAGGCCCGCCGTTGTTGTGGCTGGGGCAGACGGCATTGAAATTTTACGGCCGCACGGCGGTGGACGAGGACTACAACGGCCTGGCCCTCGATGAATCCGAAGGCGACCGGATCGCCAGTGTCATGGGCAATGCCGACATTCTGTTTCTGAAAAACCACGGTGTGATTGTCGCCGGACCGACCATCGCCGAGGCGTGGGACGATCTGTATTACCTCGAACGTGCCGCCCAGGTGCAACTGATGGCGATGGCGACCCAGCGCGATCTCAAGCCTGTGCCCGAGCCGATTGCCCGGCGCGCCTACGAACAAATGCGCCTGGGGGATGCCGAAAGCGCGCGGGCGCATTTGCACAGTGCGATGCGCAGACTGTCCAAAGGACGATTGCCCCTCACTACGGCGTAGACTAAGCTCGCAAAAAATAAGGGTTTTGGGCCTTCGTCCATGCCTTACCCTTGCAGGATGAGCTTTGCCTAATCTCCAAAACGACCCGCACATCGCCACTGGCGTTGCTTTGAAACGGTTACCGCTGCGCAAGGCAGCGATGCTGTTCATTGCTGTGGTGTGCCTGTGCCTGTGCGGTTTGCTTTACCTGCAACTGGAGCAATCGCGCCGGCACGATCTGGCCGTGGCCGAAGTGGCGTCATCGAACCTGACGCGAGCCATGGCGCAGCAGGCCGAAGACACCTTCATGAAAGCCGACCTGGTGTTGACCAGTCTGGTTGACTGGATTCAGGCCGACGGCTTCGGTCCGCCGCAGCGCCCACGTCTTCAGAAAACGTTCGCCCAGCGGGTGCAGACGCTGAGTCAATTGCACGGGATCTTGCTGTTTGACCAGAAGGGCCAGTGGATCGTGACTTCTTTTGCGGATCTGCCTCGTGGTCGAGGCGTGGCGGACCGCGAATACTTTATGTATCACCAGCAGAACGTATCGTCCGTGGCGCACATCGGGCCGGCCATTCGCAGTCGTGAGAATGGCGAGTGGATCATTCCGGTCTCCAAGCGCATCAACGATAAAAACGGCCATTTCCAGGGCGTGTTGCTGGCCGGCATCAAGATGTCCTACTTCGACCAGTTCTTCAAAAGCTTCAGCCTTGATGACAATGGCTCGATGTTTTTGGGGCTGACCGACGGGACGTTGCTGGCGCGCCGGCCGTTTGTCGAAGCGCAGGTCGGCACGTCGTTGGCCAATGGCGAGATCTTTCAGACGTTGCTGCCAAACGCGCCCTCCGGCAATGCAACGTTCCGTTCGGTGGTCGACGGCACCGTGCGGTTGTATGGCTACCGACAGCTCGACGCCTACCCGCTGGTGGTGTCGGCGGCATCGTCCAGGGATTCGATTCTCAAGGGGTGGTACGACACTGCATTTCGATCCAGCGCCATCGTTGCCCTTGTCGTGCTGGGCATTGGGTTGTTCGGCTGGGTGTTCGTGCGGCAGGTTCGCCTCGGCGAGCAGGTCGAGGCGGATTTGCGCAAGGCCAAGGAGGCGCTGAAGCTCATCGCGACTCACGACAGCCTGACCGGCCTGGCCAATCGCCGACTGTTCGAGCAGGCGCTGGACATTGAGTTTGGCCGTGGCATCCGTCAGTCGAGCTCATTGAGCCTGATCATGCTCGATATCGATTACTTCAAGCGCTACAACGACGCTTATGGCCACGTGGCGGGGGACCATTGCCTGGCGCAAGTGGCGCGGGCAGTGAAGAGTTGCTGCCATCGAAAAGCCGATCTGGCGGTGCGGTACGGTGGTGAGGAGTTCGCAGTGTTGCTGCCGGATACCGATATTCACGGTGCGATGGTCATTGCCGAGCATATCCGTCGCGCCGTCATGGCCAAAAACATCAGCCACAGCGGTTCGCCCAACGGTTTCGTCACGGTCAGCCTGGGCTGCTATTCGTTTGTGCCCACGCGGCTGGACAGCACCGAAGTGTTCATCGGGCGTGCGGACGCCGCCTTGTATCAGGCCAAGCATTCAGGGCGAAACCGTTCGGCGGTGCTGTCCATCGACGGCGGGATCGAGGAGTTGATGCGCTCGGATCGTTGAGACGACTCAGGCGCGAGCGGTCTGTGCGGATTAGCGAAGGCTGTAATCGGCAAGTTTTTGTTCGAGCCGCTGACGCACCATCGGCCATTCATCATCGATGATGCTGAACCGCACCGAGTTGCGCTTGCGTCCGTCCGGCATGATCCGTTCGTGACGCACGATGCCTTCCTGTTGTGCGCCGAGCCTGAGGATTGCGTTGCGCGACTTCTGATTGTTCTCGTCGGTGGTGAACTGCACCCGCACGCAGTCCAGCACGTCGAATGCGTGGCGCAGCATCAGATATTTGGCTTCGGTGTTGACGAAGGTTTTTTGCCAGCGGGCCGAGATCCAGCTGCTGCCGATTTCGAGCTTGCGATTGAGCCGGTCGATTTTCCAGAAGCGCGTCGAACCGATGACCTCGCCGGTGTCCTTGAGCACGATGACGTAGGGCAGAACAGTGCCTGCATCCCGTCCGTCGAGGGCTTTTTTCAGGTAGCTGTGCACCGTGATCGGGGAGGGCACGACGGTGACAGTCAGGTTCCACAGTTCGCCATCTTCGGCAGCGTGTACCAGCGCATCGGCATCGGCGTATTGCAGTGGGCGCAGGCAGATTCTGTTGCCTTCCAGCGGTGTTTCCATGGCGTCGGTTTTCTCGGCAGATCAGGCAGGCGTCGAGCGCCTATTACGCCGTAGTTCCGACTGCCGACGCAACTGGCAGGGCTAATCGTCGTGTGGCGATTGGCGAAATCAATTGTCGGTCGTACCGTTTTATCCCTTATACATGGCGGCCATCGGCGCAGAGATCTGCGGCCACTGCATAAGGACCGAGCAATGAGCGAGCCACGCCTGAGCAATCTTGCGTTGTACCTGCAACGCCTGGGTTTCGATGCACCACCGGCACCGACCCTGGACACCCTGCGTCAACTGCAACTGCGTCACACCGGCGCATTCCCGTTTGAAAACCTCACCACGCTGTCAGGCGAGCCAGTGCTCATCGATCTGCCGTCCATCGAGCAAAAAGTCCTGCACGATGGTCGTGGTGGTTACTGCTACGAACTCAACAATCTGTTTCTGGCGCTGCTTCAGGCGCTGGGCTTCAACGCTCGTGGTATCTCCGGCCGAGTGGTCATGGGCCAACCCGAGGGTGCGTGGACAGCGCGGACACATCGCTTGAGTCTGGTCACCCTGGATGACGTGCGCTACATCACCGATGTCGGCTTCGGTGGCATGGTGCCTACGACACCGCTGCTGCTCGATACCCCGGCCGAACAGCGCACGCCCCACGAACCCTATCGCATTGAGCAACATGCCGATGGCTACACCTTGCGCGCCAACGTTGCCGGTGAGTGGCGGGCGATGTACATCTTCGACCTGCAACGGCAGGAAGACATCGATTTCGCCGTCGGCAACTGGTACGTCTCGACCCATCCTGAATCGTCTTTTGCCAGGCAACTGATGGTGGCGCGAACGGGAGAAGGTTGGCGGCGCACGCTCAACAACGGCAGTTTTGCGATTCACCGGATGGGCGGCGAGAGCGAACGCCTGCAGGTGACGGATGTGGATGAGCTGGTCGGATTGCTGGGGCGCGAGTTCGGGATTCGGGTGCCGGAGCACGCAACGCTCAAACAAGTGCTTGCGCGGTTGATCGTGGCGGCGTAGCTCAAGGCTTCATCACACGATGAATTTCACTGAGCACCTCCGATAGTTTTTTCTCCAGGCTTTTTAGCTCGGCGGCCGTTATCCCTTCTTTGAAATGTCCGGCATTTACAACAGCGGTGTTCGGGATGGCCGCTGCGCTCTTGCTTCCATCGCCGAGCAAGGCCTTGCGCAAGGTGTTGTTGATCACCGTCTGATAACCGAAACCTTCGCTCTCGGCGGCGAGGCGCGCCGCGTCTAACACGACATCGTCGAGCATGATGGTGATGCGGGTTTTGCCTTTGTTCGAAGCTACCGCTCCGCGTTTGGCCTTGCTGAAATCGTATTCGTCTTTCATGGTTCAAGCCTCCAGATATCGGCGCCGCTCATTTTTGGTAGCGGCGCGCGCGGAAATGATTCGAACGAAATTCGGCTCGCGGCAGGTGTACGCAACGACCAACAATCGACCTTTGGCATCCAGCCCCATGATGATCCACCGCTGCTCATCGTGATGGTTGTCCTCCAGCGAGAGGGCTCTCTCGTCATAAAACACCGCCTCGGTCTCCGCGAGGCTGATCCCTTGGTGCTTTAATTTGTTAGCTGCGTTCTTTGCCTTGTGAAACTGAATCTCGAATGACTTCATTATGCATACTTTATATGTATAAGCGAGAAGGCGTCCGTGCCGGCGGTCGCTTGGAATGCCAAAGACTAGCGGGCGGGGGAGATGGCGCAGGAAGGATGTATTTCAAATGTTTTTTTGGAGGGGGAAGCAGCGCAGGGAAAGGACTGCATGGACACATGTCCATAATCTGACTGATGAGTTGTATACAACTCTATAGACATTTGTCCTGAGTCTTGCATACAGTGTGCGCATAACAAAAACCAGGGAACCCCCCAACCATGAAAACGCCCCATGTTTCACACCAACGGCCTGAGGACGAAAACCTCGGTGTCGGCGCGAATATGGCTTACGGCCTGCAACACGTTCTGACCATGTACGGCGGCATCGTCGCGGTGCCTTTGATCATCGGCCAGGCGGCCGGGCTCTCGCCGGCGGACATCGGTTTGTTGATTGCTGCTTCATTGTTTGCGGGGGGCTTGGCAACATTGCTGCAGACCCTCGGTTTACCGTTTTTCGGTTGTCAGTTGCCGCTGGTGCAGGGCGTGTCTTTCTCGGGCGTCGCGACGATGGTGGCGATTGTCAGCAGTGGCGGGGAGGGCGGGTTTCAGTCGATTCTGGGTGCGGTGATTGCCGCGTCGTTGATCGGTTTGCTGATCACGCCGGTGTTCTCGCGAATCACCAAGTTTTTCCCGCCGCTGGTGACGGGCATCGTGATCACCACCATCGGCCTGACGCTGATGCCGGTGGCCGCGCGCTGGGCCATGGGTGGCAACAGCCATGCGCCGGATTTCGGCAGCATGGCGAACATCGGCCTGGCGGCGGTAACGCTGGTGCTGGTGTTGTTGCTGAGCAAGATCGGCAGCGCGACCATCTCCCGGTTGTCGATTCTGCTGGCCATGGTCATCGGCACGCTCATCGCGGTATTCCTCGGTATGGCGGACTTCTCGTCCGTCACCCAGGGCCCGATGTTCGGCTTCCCCACGCCATTTCACTTCGGCATGCCGACCTTCCACTTCGCTGCGATCCTGTCGATGTGCATCGTGGTCATGGTGACGCTGGTCGAAACCTCGGCGGACATCCTCGCGGTCGGTGAAATCATCGACACCAAAGTCGACTCCAAGCGCCTGGGCAACGGTCTGCGCGCCGACATGCTGTCGAGCATGATCGCGCCGATCTTCGGTTCTTTCACCCAGAGTGCGTTCGCCCAGAACGTCGGGCTGGTGGCGGTGACCGGGATCAAGAGCCGTTACGTGGTGGCCACCGGCGGCTTGTTTCTGGTGATCCTCGGCTTGCTGCCCTTCATGGGGCGGGTTATCGCCGCGGTACCGACCTCCGTGCTCGGCGGCGCCGGGATCGTGCTGTTCGGCACCGTAGCGGCCAGCGGAATTCGTACGCTGTCCAAGGTCGACTACCGCAACAACGTCAATCTGATCATCGTCGCCACTTCCATCGGTTTCGGCATGATCCCCATTGCCGCGCCGAACTTTTACGACCACTTCCCAAGCTGGTTCGCCACGATCTTCCACTCGGGCATCAGCTCCTCGGCAATCATGGCCATCGTGCTGAACCTGGCCTTCAACCACCTCACTGCCGGTAACTCGGATCAGCAGTCGGTGTTTGCTGCCGGTACTGAGCGAGTCCTGCGCTATCAGGATCTGGCAGCGTTGCGCGAAGGGGATTACTTCAGCGAAGGCAAGTTGCATGACTGCGACGGAAAGGAGATCCCGGTGATAGAGACGGATCATGGGCATGGCGAGCCGAAGGCGGTGCATGTCAAAAGCAGTGAACATGTCTGAATAAAAAAGGCGCCCCCAGGGGCGCCTTTTGCATGAGATGACCCCGTACTGTAGGAGCCGGCTTGCCGGCGATGGCGACCTTGAGAACGATGCATTCTTCAAGGCCCTCATCGCCGGCAAGCCGGCTCCTACAGTACGGGGTCATCTTTTCCAACGCCCACAAAAAAGCCCCTGAACCTTTCGATTCAGGGGCTTTTCGATCTTGCTGTCTGGCTCCACGACCTGGACTCGAACCAGGGACCCAGTGATTAACAGTCACTTGCTCTACCAACTGAGCTATCGCGGAATGGCGTGTATGTTACTGATTCAAAAAGAGAAGTCAAGCACCTGTTGGCAATTTGAGCGATTCGTCGGGACGGACGGCGGTTTATCGGCGATTGGCGGTTACCAGAATCGCACCAGAGGTCTACCATGGCCGCCCGGAAGTGGTGACACGCGCTGCCGGCCATTCGCCGAAAAGGTACGCGCCATGAATCACCCAACCCTCACACTTCGCCATAACGAGGTGTTCGCATGAGCATCGCTCAGATCAGCCTGCCCAAAGGGGTCGGTCCGCACGCCGAAAAACTGTTCGACGCAATCACTCAGGCCAGCACCGCTGACGAATTGAATCGCGCTGGCGGCAAGGCCGAAGGTTTTGTCCTGGGCCTGGAAAGCACCAAGGCCATCAAAAGCCAGGTCGCCGAGTCGCTGTACGTCGCTTATGACGATGCAGCCAGCCAACGCGCGACCGAACTGGCTTAACCGCCGAACGTAATGGTGGCGAGCATCAGCTTGGCGTACAGCAGTGTCGCGCCCAGTTGAACCAGCCACAGCGCCAGGCCGCCAAGAAAGACCCCCGCAGCCACTTGCAGCACCAGATTGTTGCCGCGTTTGGCCGGGGTGCGGGGGATGAAGTCATTCAGGTCATCCAGGTCATCGCGCTCAGCGCGCAGGTCATCGTTTTTCATATCGGCTCACATCGAATTCGGTGGTGTACACAGACCTTGTAGGAGCCGGCTTGCTGGCGATGGCGTCCGTCCAGCCAATAAATAAGCTGACTGACCCACCGCTATCGCCAGCAAGCCGGCTCCTACAGGGTAGATGTGTGCAGTCTAGAGGGCTTGGTTGGCGGGTTGAGAATTATCTGCGGTCAATAAAAAACGGGAAGCCCAAGGGCTTCCCGTTTTGTTTAGCGCTTGAGGACTCAGATCACCGCAACGATGGCCTTGGTCACCACGTCGATGTTGCTCTGGTTCAGCGCGGCAACGCAGATGCGGCCGGTGTCCAGGGCGTAGATGCCGAACTCGCTGCGCAGACGGGTCACTTGCTCAACCGTCAGGCCGGAGTAGGAGAACATGCCGCGCTGACGACCGACAAAGCTGAAATCGCGCTGAGGAGCCTGTTTCGCCAGCAGGTCAACCATCTGGGTGCGCATGCCGCGAATCCGCAGGCGCATTTCGGCCAGTTCTTCTTCCCACTGGGCGCGCAGTTCCGGGCTGTTCAATACAGCGGCAACGATGCTTGCACCGTGGGTCGGCGGGTTGGAGTAGTTGGTGCGGATCACGCGCTTGACCTGCGACAGCACGCGCGCGCTTTCTTCTTTCGATTCGCTGACGATCGACAGGGCGCCCACGCGCTCGCCGTACAGCGAGAACGATTTGGAGAACGAGCTGGAAACGAAGAAAGTCAGGCCCGACTCAGCGAACAGACGCACGGCTGCGGCGTCTTCGTCGATGCCATCGCCAAAGCCCTGGTAGGCCATGTCGAGGAACGGCACGTGACCTTTGGCTTTCACCACCTCCAGAACGTTTTTCCAGTCCGCCGGGCTCAGGTCAACACCGGTCGGGTTGTGGCAGCAGGCGTGCAGCACAACGATCGAGCCGGACGGCAGGGCGTTCAGGTCTTCCAGCAGGCCGGTACGGTTAACGTCGTGGGTCGCGGCGTCGTAGTAGCGATAGTTCTGCACCGGGAAACCGGCGGTTTCGAACAGCGCGCGGTGGTTTTCCCAGCTCGGGTCGCTGATCGCCACGACGGCGTTCGGCAGCAGTTGCTTGAGGAAGTCGGCACCGATTTTCAGCGCGCCGGTACCGCCAACGGCCTGAGTGGTGATGACGCGGCCAGCAGCGATCAGCGGCGAGTCATTGCCAAACAGCAGTTTTTGCACGGCCTGGTCGTAGGCAGCGATGCCGTCGATCGGCAAGTAGCCACGGGAAGCGTGTTGAGCGACGCGAATCGTCTCGGCTTCGACAACGGCGCGCAGGAGTGGAATTCGCCCCTCCTCGTTGCAGTAAACACCGACCCCCAGGTTGACCTTGTTGGTACGTGTATCGGCGTTGAATGCTTCGTTGAGGCCCAGGATTGGATCGCGTGGTGCCATTTCGACAGCGGAGAACAGGCTCATTTTTGCGGCGGCTCTGAATGGAGTGTGGAGGGACGTGTCGCGCTCCAGCCGAATGCACTAGAGCGGTGCACAAACGGGGAGCTAGTATAGAGGTCATCCGCGATTGATGGCGACAGTCGATTCGGCTTTTACCGTAAGTTTTTCCGATTATTTTTCGACCGTTAGTCGATTGATCGCGTCAGAGGCTTCAAGGGATGTAGGACGTTTGCCTTGAAAGAGAGGGCAATCGACTCCACATTGAGCACAATCCAGTTTTTTCCTCGGGCGACGTCGGTCGTTTGCGGTCTTTCTCGTTCCTGTCCGGTTTGACCGCGTACGGGTGAACCCAGAGGTATTTCATGTCTGAATTCCAGCTAGTCACCCGCTTCGAGCCCGCCGGCGACCAGCCGGAAGCCATCCGCCTGATGGTCGAGGGCATCGAGGCCGGGCTGGCGCACCAGACGTTGCTCGGTGTGACCGGTTCGGGCAAGACGTTCAGCATCGCCAATGTCATCGCCCAGGTTCAGCGCCCGACGCTGGTACTGGCGCCAAACAAGACCCTGGCCGCGCAGTTGTACGGCGAATTCAAGGCGTTTTTCCCGAACAACGCTGTCGAGTATTTCGTTTCCTACTACGACTACTACCAGCCTGAAGCGTATGTGCCGTCCTCGGACACCTTCATCGAGAAAGACGCCTCGATCAACGATCACATCGAGCAAATGCGACTCTCGGCGACCAAAGCGCTGCTGGAGCGCAAGGACGCGATCATCGTCACCACGGTGTCGTGCATCTACGGTCTGGGCAGTCCGGAAACCTATTTGAAAATGGTATTGCACGTGGATCGTGGCGACAAGCTCGATCAGCGCGCCTTGCTGCGCCGTCTCGCCGATCTGCAATACACCCGCAACGACATGGATTTCGCCCGTGCGACCTTCCGCGTGCGCGGTGATGTGATCGATATCCACCCGGCAGAATCCGATTTTGAAGCGATCCGTATCGAGCTGTTCGACGACGAAGTCGAGAGCCTGTCGGCCTTCGATCCGCTGACGGGGGAGGTGATTCGCAAGCTGCCGCGTTTCACCTTCTACCCGAAAAGCCACTACGTGACGCCACGAGAAACCCTGCTCGACGCCATCGAGGGGATCAAGGTCGAATTGCAGGAGCGCCTGGAATACCTGCGTTCCAACAACAAACTGGTGGAAGCGCAGCGCCTCGAACAACGTACCCGTTTCGATCTGGAGATGATCCTCGAACTGGGTTATTGCAACGGCATCGAAAACTATTCCCGCTACCTCTCGGGTCGCGATCCAGGTCAAGCGCCGCCGACCTTGTTCGATTACCTGCCGGCCGACGCCTTGCTGGTGATCGACGAATCCCACGTCAGCGTGCCGCAAGTCGGCGCCATGTATAAGGGCGACCGCTCACGTAAGGAAACGCTGGTGGAATACGGTTTCCGCCTGCCGTCAGCGCTGGACAACCGGCCAATGCGCTTCGACGAGTTCGAAGGCATCAGCCCGCAAACGATCTTTGTCTCGGCCACGCCGGGCAACTACGAGGCGGAACACGCCGGGCGTGTCATTGATATGGTGGTGCGTCCGACCGGCCTGGTGGACCCGCAAATCGAAATCCGTCCGGCGTTGACCCAGGTCGACGATCTGCTTTCGGAAATCACCAAGCGCGCTGCAGTGGATGAGCGGGTATTGGTCACGACGCTGACCAAGCGCATGGCCGAAGACTTGACCGATTACCTGGCCGACCATGGCGTGCGCGTACGTTATCTGCACTCGGACATCGATACCGTGGAGCGCGTGGAAATCATCCGCGATTTGCGCCTCGGCACGTTTGATGTGCTGGTGGGGATCAACCTGTTGCGTGAAGGCCTGGACATGCCGGAAGTGTCCTTGGTGGCGATTCTCGATGCGGACAAGGAAGGCTTCCTGCGTTCCGAGCGCTCGCTGATCCAGACCATCGGTCGTGCGGCGCGTAACCTCAACGGTCGGGCGATTCTGTATGCGGATCGCATCACCGGTTCCATGGAGCGGGCGATCGGTGAAACCGAGCGTCGTCGCGACAAGCAGATCGCCTTCAACCTGGCCAACGGCATTACGCCGAAGGGTGTGTTCAAGGACGTCGCCGACATCATGGAAGGCGCCACCGTGCCGGGTTCGCGCAGCAAGAAGCGCAAAGGCATGGCCAAGGCTGCCGAGGAAAACGCCAGGTACGAAGCGGAATTGCGTTCGCCGGGGGAAGTCGCCAAGCGGATCAAGGCGCTGGAAGAGAAGATGTATCAACTGGCCCGCGACCTGGAATTCGAAGCGGCGGCGCAGATGCGGGACGAGATTGCCAAGTTGCGGGAGCGGTTGATCGCGGTTTGAGATTTGTGATGAATATGCGGGCCTCTTCGCGGGCAAGTCGGATCGCCGCACCGCTCGCTCCTACAGGTTTTGTGTCGTTTATCAATTTTGTGAACGACACAAAACCTGTAGGAGCGAGGCTTGCCCGCGAAGAGGCCGGTAAAGCACTACAAAAACTCAGTGCGCTTCGCCAGCCTTCAACCCCGCCGGCAACTGCTTGGTCAACAACACCGCAATCATGCTGATCCCCAGCGCAATCCCGACAAAGTGAAACGCATCGTTGTAAGCCATGATCGACGCCTGTTGATGCGCAATCTCACTGAGCTTGCCCAGCGCCGCCGCTTCACTGCCTAACCGGTCCGTCAGCGACGCCATGCGCTCGGCCACTTGCGGGTTGCTCGGCACAATCGACTCACGCAAATAATCAAAGTAGGTCTTGGTTCGCGCATCCAGCAACGTGGCTAGGAGGGCGATGCCAATGGCGCCGCCGAGGTTGCGCAGGATGTTGAACAGGCTCGACGCCGAGCCCGCGTCCTGCGGCAGGATATACGCGGTGGCGATCAGCGAGATGGTCACCATGATCAACGGCTGGCCGAGTGCGCGGATGATCTGGATCTGGTTGAACTGCGGCCCGGCGAAATCCGGGTTCAGCACCCCCGAGGAAAAACTCGCCAGGCCGAACAAGCCGAAGCCCAGGGTGCACAGCCATTTCGGCGAGATGACCTTCATCAACTTCGGCACCAGCGGAATCAGGAACAGCTGCGGCACGCCCATCCACATGATCACTTCGCCGATCTGCAGGGCGTTGTAGTTCTGGATCTGCGCCAGGTACAGCGGCAACAGAAAGATCGAACCGTACAACCCGACCCCCATTCCCAGGCTGGAAATACTCGATAAGCCGAAGTTGCGATTGCCCAGGATCCCGAGGTTGATCAGCGGATTGGGTTTGGAAAACTGCACAATCACAAAGGTGATCAGGCTGATCAGCGCAATGCTGCCCAGGGTCACGATCAGGTTTGATTCCAGCCAGTCTTTGCGATGGCCTTCCTCCAGAAAAACCTGCAGGCAGCCAAGGCCGATACCGAGCGTAAGAATCCCCATGTAGTCGGTGCTTTTCAGCAGTTCCCAGTGCGCTTCTTTTTTCTCCAGGCCATACATCAGGCCGGCGATCATGATCAGGCCAGGCGGAATGTTGATGTAGAAGATGTATTCCCAGCCCCAGTTTTCCGTCAGCCAGCCGCCAAGCGTCGGGCCGATGGAGGGCGCGAACGTTGCGGTCATGGCGAACATGGCCATGCCTTTGGCGCGATGGTGTTCGGGAAGCTTGATCAGCGTCAGGGTGAACGCCAGCGGGATCAGCGCGCCGCCGGTGAAGCCTTGCAGCGCGCGGAAAATGATCATGCTTTCCACGCTCCACGCCATCGAGCAGAGCAGGGACGAGGCAAGAAATCCAAGCGAAACCCACACCGCCAGACGGCGTGCGGACAGCAGCTGCACCAGCCACGCCGTCAGCGGAATCATGATGATTTCCGCGACCAGGTACGACGTGGAAATCCATGAGCCTTCTTCCAGCGTCGCCGACAGCGCGCCCTGAATGTCCTTGAGCGACGAGTTGGTGATCTGGATATCGAGCACCGCCATGAAGGCGCCGAGCATCACGCTCATCACGGCGATCCAGTCCCGCCGGGTGGGTTCGCCGGCCGGGCGGATCAGTTGATCACCGGCCATCGTCAGGGGTGTCTTTGATGTTCACTTTGGCGGTGACCGACATGCCCGGACGAATCTTGCCGTGCAGCGGGTTGTCTGCGGCGAAGGTCAGTTTTACCGGAATCCGTTGTACGACTTTGGTGAAGTTGCCCGTGGCATTGTCCGGCGGCAACAGACTGAACTGTGCGCCCGAGGCAGCGAACAGGCTGTCGACCCGCGCTTCGATTGGCGTGTCGCCGTAGGCGTCGAAGGTCAGTTCGGCTTTCTGGCCGGGCTGCATGTGGCCGATCTGGGTTTCCTTGAAGTTGGCCTGAATCCAGATGTCCTGATCCGGGACGATCGACAGCAAATAAGCGCCGGCCTGCACGTATTGGCCTTCGCGGGCGGCACGCTGGCCGATCATGCCGCTGATGGGCGCGTGGATTTCGCTGCGGGTCAGGTTCAATTCTGCCTGGGCCAGATCGGTCTTGGCGTTGGCTATCATCGCGTCGAGGCGCTTGATCTCGGCGCTGAGGGAGTTGACTTGCTGGCGCTGACTTTGTGCGTCTGCCTGGGCCTTGGTCACCTGCGAGCGGGCGATGTGGGTATCGGCGGAAAGGGTGGTCACGCGCTCTTCCGACACGTAGCCGGGTTTGCGCAGGGTTTGCGCGCGGGACAGGTCAATCTGCGAGCGACCGAGGCTGGCCTGGCTGGATGCGACTTGCGCCTCACTGGAGGCGATCAGGCTGGCTTGCTGCGTCAGTTTGCTCTGGGCTTGCAGGCGTTCGGCCTGGCGGGTGGCGAGAGCGGCGTTGGCGCGGTCGACAGCGAGGTGGAAGTCATCGCCTTCGAGCTTGATCAGCAACTGGCCCTTTTCGACGTGCTGGTTGTCCTGCACCAGCACCTGATCGATGCGTGCGCCCAACTGGCTCGACACACGGGTGATCTCGCCTTGGACATAGGCGTTATCGGTGCTTTCATAAAACCGTCCTTTGAAGAACCACTGGGCAAACAAGGCCCCGGCAATCAGCAGGACGATCAGCAGGAAAATAGACAGGCGACGCTTGAGTTGGGCAGGCATGGGGCAAACTGTAGTCGAGAATTTGTAAGGAAAGTTATCAGCAGGCGAATTTGGCATACAGTCGATAGTGGGTAAATGCCATCGGCTGATAATCCACCATTCATCCCGGCCCAGGCCCGTTGTAGACGCAAACTTGGCTTAAATGCCCTGCTCACTGGAGCCGGGCGGGCAACGCCTGTTACCATTCGCCCTTTGTTTTATCTTCATTTCGAGACTTGCCATGACCACCGTCCGCACGCGCATCGCGCCATCGCCTACCGGGGACCCCCACGTAGGTACCGCTTACATCGCTTTGTTCAACTACTGCTTTGCCAAGCAGCACGGCGGTGAGTTCATCCTGCGGATCGAAGACACCGATCAGTTGCGTTCGACCCGTGAGTCCGAACAGCAGATTTTCGACGCCCTGCGCTGGTTGGGCATCGACTGGAGCGAAGGCCCGGACGTCGGCGGCCCGCACGGTCCTTACCGTCAAAGCGAGCGCGGCGATATCTATCAGAAGTATTGCCAGCAATTGGTCGAGATGGGCCATGCCTTCCCGTGCTTCTGCACCGCTGAAGAGCTGGATCAGATGCGCACCGAGCAAATGGCTCGCGGTGAAACCCCGCGGTACGACGGTCGTGCGCTGCTGCTGTCCAAGGAAGAAGTTGCACGTCGCCTGGCCGCTGGCGAGCCGCACGTGATCCGCATGAAAGTGCCGAGCGAAGGCGTGTGCGTGGTGCCGGACATGCTGCGTGGCGACGTCGAGATCCCGTGGGATCGCATGGACATGCAAGTCCTGATGAAGACCGACGGCTTGCCGACGTACTTCCTGGCCAACGTGGTCGATGACCACCTGATGGGTATCACCCACGTGCTGCGTGGCGAAGAATGGCTGCCTTCGGCACCGAAACTGATTCTTCTGTACGAATACTTCGGCTGGGAACAACCGGAGCTGTGCTACATGCCGCTGCTGCGTAACCCGGACAAGAGCAAGCTGTCCAAGCGCAAGAACCCGACCTCGGTGACGTTCTACGAGCGCATGGGCTTCATGCCGGAAGCGATGCTCAACTATCTTGGGCGCATGGGCTGGTCGATGCCGGACGAGCGTGAGAAGTTCTCGCTGCAGGAAATGGTCGACAACTTCGACCTGAGCCGTGTCTCCCTCGGCGGGCCGATTTTCGACATCGAGAAACTGTCGTGGCTCAACGGCCAGTGGCTGCGTGACCTGCCGGTGGAAGAGTTCGCCAGCCGTTTGCAGACCTGGGCGCTGAACCCCGAGTACATGATGAAGATCGCGCCGCACGTGCAGGGCCGCGTTGAAACCTTCAGCCAGGTCGCACCGCTGGCCGGGTTCTTCTTCGCCGGTGGCGTGAACCCGGATGCCAAGCTGTTTGAATCGAAGAAATTGTCGGGTGATCAGGTTCGTCAGTTGATGCAGTTGATTCTGTGGAAGCTGGAAAGCCTGCGTCAGTGGGAGAAGGACAGCATCACCGCGACCATTCAAGCGGTGGTCGAGTCCCTGGAATTGAAGCTGCGTGACGCCATGCCGCTGATGTTCGCAGCGATCACTGGTCAGGCGAGTTCGGTGTCGGTGCTCGATGCGATGGAAATCCTCGGCCCGGACCTGACGCGTTTCCGTCTGCGCCAGGCCATCGACCTGCTCGGTGGCGTGTCGAAGAAGGAAAACAAGGAGTGGGAAAAACTCCTGGGCAACATCGCCTGATTCCCACGGTCCTGTAGGAGCGTTGCTTGCTCGCGAAGAACGATGACGCGGTGTGCCAGACACACCTAGGCGTCCCGTTCGCCGGCAAGCCTGGCTCCTACGGATCCATGTATACCCCCGGATTTACGGGGGGAGGGCGGTAAGTGATTGTTATGTCGGCAAAAAACTTTGGAAATTGTTAAAAATAAATTTGACACGTTTCCGAAGCGCCATTAAGATTCGCCCCGTCCTCAGCGATGAGGGGCTATAGCTCAGCTGGGAGAGCGCTTGCATGGCATGCAAGAGGTCGACGGTTCGATCCCGTCTAGCTCCACCAATTTACACTTCAAGGTCTGGCCACACCGGCCTTGAAGCGATCAACACTCAGCGTTGATCTGTTGTATAGAAGGGTTTGCGTCCCCTTCGTCTAGTGGCCTAGGACACCGCCCTTTCACGGCGGTAACAGGGGTTCGAGTCCCCTAGGGGACGCCAGTTTTACAGAAGCGATGTCGCAAGATGCCGCTCCGCCGCGAGGCGAAAAATCCGGGGCTATAGCTCAGCTGGGAGAGCGCTTGCATGGCATGCAAGAGGTCGACGGTTCGATCCCGTCTAGCTCCACCAATTTTACAGTTCAAGGTCTGGCCACACCGGCCTTGAATCGATCAGCTCTCAGCACTGATCAGTTGTATAGAAGGTTTTGCGTCCCCTTCGTCTAGTGGCCTAGGACACCGCCCTTTCACGGCGGTAACAGGGGTTCGAGTCCCCTAGGGGACGCCACGATTACCCGCTCTGCGGGATTTTATAAGGGTCATTCAATTATTGAATGGCCCTTTTGTTTGTCTGGCGTTTGGCCAAATCCCCCATTTCTCTCAAACTGTTCTTCAGACCAGCGGTCACATCTACGACTTGCGGAAAATTATTATGAGAATAATATTCTAGTCGTAATATTCGGAGGCAACGATGAACGATAAAAAAGCTCAAACCCGCGAACGCATTCTCAAGGCCGCCAGCGCAGCGCTGATTCAGCGTGGCCCGGCCGAACCGAGCGTGGGCGAAGTGATGGGCGCAGCCGGCCTGACGGTTGGCGGCTTCTATGCGCACTTCGAAAGCAAGGACGCGATGATGCTGGAAGCGTTCAAGCAACTGCTCGGTCACCGCCGTGGCTTGATCGCCGACATGGACGCCGAATTGACCGGCGAAGAGCGTCGCGCGTTGGTGGCGGCGTTTTACCTGTCACGCAAACACCGGGATTCCTCTGAATCCGCGTGCCCGATCCCGGCCTCCGTCGGCGAGCTGGGACGCCTGCCGGATGCATTTCGGGTGGCATTGAATGAGCACGTGGAAATGATGGTCGCGCAGTTGGCGGCCAGCCCGGAAGACACCGACAAAGCCTTGGCCGACATGGCCTTGATGGTCGGTGGATTGGCTCTGGCACGGGCGCTGGGGCCGGGAGAGTTGTCTGATCGATTGCTGCGTGCCGCCAAGTCGGCGGTGCTATGACCTGAAGGCAATGGCCTGAGGAGTGAGAGCGATGAGCACGTTAAAGTGGGTTCGTGGCGTTAATGGCACCTTGGGCTGGTTTGCACCGAAACTGGTCGCGAGCAAAATGCGACTGGCGTTCATGACGCCGCGGGATCTGCCGCCGCGTGATTGGGAGTTGCCGTTATTGGCGAAATCCGAGCGCATCACGCTCCGTTTCGGTCTCTCGGCGTTGCGCTGGGGGCAAGGCCCGGCGGTATTGCTGATGCACGGTTGGGAAGGTCGGCCAACGCAGTTTGCCAGCCTGATCACCGCGCTGGTTGACGCCGGCTACACCGTAGTCGCCCTGGACGGTCCGGCTCACGGTCGCTCGCCGGGCAACGAAGCCAACGTCGTGCTGTTCGCCCGGGCCATGCTTGAGGCCGCTGCCGAGTTGCCGCCGCTGCAAGCGGTCATCGGTCACTCGATGGGCGGTGCCAGCGCCATGCTCGCCGTTCAGTTGGGCTTGCGCACCGAAACCCTGGTGACCATCGGCGCTCCGGCGCGGATTCTCGGGGTTCTGAGAGGATTTGCCCGCTACGTGCGACTACCGCCAAAAGCCCGTTCGGCGTTCATTCGCCAAGTCGAAAAAGACGTCGGCATGCGTGCGGCTGCATTGGATGTCTCGCGCTATCAGCTCGACATGCCTGGTCTGATCGTTCATGCCGAAGACGACAACTTCGTCCCGGTCAAGGAATCCCAGCTGATCCACGAGGCCTGGTTCGACAGCCGTTTGCTGCGGCTGGAGGACGGCGGTCATCAACGGGTGCTTGCCGACCCGCGGGTGATTGATGGCGTGTTATCACTGCTGGCCGGTCGCAGTCTGCAATCGCGCCAATCGGCCTGAGCATCCGTTACACTGCCCCGGTCGACATTATCTGACCGGGAGTGGGGCATGGGCTGGGATCGGGCAACGCCATTTATCATTGATCTTGCGGTGGACGCCGAGGACATCGACGGGTTGGGCCACGCGAATAACGCGGTATACGTGACCTGGCTCGAACGCTGCGCCTGGCGCCACTCGCAGCGGCTCGGCCTCGATCTGGTCGAGTACCGGCGGCTGGATCGGGCGATGGTGGTGGTGCGGCACGAGATCGATTACCTGGCGGCGGCCTATGAAGGCGATGAGTTGCAATTGGCGACCTGGATCGTCGATTGGGACCAGCGCCTGAAAATGACCCGACACTTCCAGCTCAAGCGCCCGAGCGACAACACCACGTTACTGCGCGCGCAAACCACGTTTGTCTGCATTGAGCTGTCCACGGGCAAACCCAAGCGCATGCCGGCGGAATTCATCGAAGGTTACGGCCAGGCGTTGCAAGTCGCGATTTGAGTGTCTTTGCGGGCCTCTTCGCGGGCAAGCCTCGCTCCTACATGAGATCGCACCGCACCTGTAGGAGCGAGGCTTGCCCGCGAAGGCGTCCGCACAATCATCACCGTCCGGTCTGACGAAATACCTTCTAACCGCCGAAACCAGTAAACTGCCGCACGTTTTTCGTCGAGTGTGTTTTTCATGCAAATTGCTTTGGCGCCCATGGAGGGGTTGGTCGACAACATCCTGCGGGACGTGCTGACCCGTGTGGGCGGTATCGATTGGTGCGTGACCGAGTTCATCCGGATCAACGACCAACTGCTCACCCCTGCCTATTTCCACAAGTTCGGTCCTGAATTGCTGACGGATGCGCGCACCGCGTCCGGCGTGCCATTGCGCGTGCAGCTGTTGGGTTCCGACCCGGTGTGCCTGGCAGAAAACGCCGCGCTGGCCTGTGAGCTGGGTTCCGAAGTCATCGACCTGAACTTCGGCTGCCCGGCCAAGACCGTCAATAAATCCCGTGGCGGTGCGGTACTGCTCAAAGAGCCCGAGCTGCTGAACCAGATCGTCGAGCATGTCCGTCGCGCCGTCCCGGCGCACATTCCGGTCACCGCGAAAATGCGTCTCGGCTTCGACAGCCCTGACGGTTCGCTGGTCTGCGCCACGGCCCTGGCCGAAGGCGGCGCGGAGCACATCGTGGTGCATGCGCGGACCAAAATGGACGGCTACAAGCCGCCGGCGCATTGGGAGTGGATCCCTCGCGTGCAGGAAGTGATCAAGGTGCCGGTATTCGCCAACGGTGATATCTGGAGCGTCGAAGACTGGCGCCGCTGCCGCGAAATCAGCGGCGTGGAAGACATCATGCTCGGTCGCGGGCTGGTGTCGCGTCCGGACCTGGCCCGGCAGATCGCCGCCGCCCGTGCCGGTGAAGAGGTGGTCGAAATGACCTGGGCCGAGCTGCTGCCGCTGATTCAGGACTTCTGGCTGCAAGCCAAAGCCCAGATGACGCCACGCCAATCGCCCGGTCGCCTGAAGCAGTGGCTGGCGATGCTGACCCGCAATTATCCCGAGGCGGTTGAGCTGTTCACCCTGCTTCGCCGTGAAACCGAACTGGATCAGGTTTCGCGTTTGCTGGGGTTGCAGGTAGCCGAAGCGGCCTGAAAAAAATCTCGAAATAATCTCTTGAAATGCAATCAGCGGTCCCTATCTAAGGATTACGCGATGCCGAATTCGGGTCGCGGAGACAAAAAACTTGCTGATTGTTTTCAGGAGATTTGAACCATGACTACTGCATTTTCCCTGGCCCCACTGTTCCGTTCCTCGGTAGGCTTCGACCGTTTCAACGACTTGTTCGAAACCGCCCTGCGCAACGAGCCAGGCAGCACCTATCCACCTTACAACGTGGAAAAACACGGTGACGACCAATACCGCATCGTTGTAGCGGCCGCCGGTTTCCAGGAAGAAGACCTGGACCTGCAAGTCGAGAAAGGTGTGCTGACCATCAGTGGCGGCAAACGCGACGCAACTGAAGGCGTGACCTTCCTGCACCAAGGCATCGCCCAGCGCGCGTTCAAACTGTCGTTCCGCCTGGCCGATCACATCGAAATCAAGGCCGCCGACCTGAGCAACGGTCTGTTGAGCATCGACCTGCTGCGTGTCATTCCGGAAGAGGCGAAAGCCAAACGCATCCCAATCAACGGGACGCAAAAACCTGCTTTGCAGCACTAAGGCGGGGCAATTGAAAAGGGCGCCAATGGCGCCCTTTTTTGTGCCCGCTATCTGTAGGAGCGAGCCTGCTCGCGATGGACTTCTGGGCGACGCGTTTATCCAGACAGTGCGCGTCATCGTTGACGTCCATCGCGAGCAGGCTCGCTCCTACACGAAGTGCGGGCTATTTCAGGAGTTTCTGGAACGCCTCCACCGGCAACGGCTGGCTGTGCAGATAGCCCTGATAAAAATGGCAGCCCAGCCCCTGCAAAAACTCCAGCTGTTCCGGCGTCTCCACCCCTTCGGCAATCACTTTCAACTCCAGGCTGCGGGCCATGGCGACGATGGCGCGGATGATCTCGGCGTCGTTCGGGTCGGTAGTCGCATCGCGAATGAACGACTGGTCGATTTTCAGGGTGTCGACCGGCAGTCGCTTGAGGTAAGTCAGCGAGGAATAACCGGTGCCAAAGTCGTCCATGGCGAAGCTGATGCCGAGTTTTTTCAGGCGGCGCATTTTGCTGATGGTGTCTTCCAGATTCTGGATGACGATGCCTTCGGTGATCTCCAGTTTCAGCAGCGAGCAGGGCAGGCCGTGGGTGGCGAGGCTGAGCTCGATGCGCTCGACGAAGTCGTTCTGGCGGAATTGTCGTGGGCTGATGTTCACGCACAGGCTGAAGTCGAGCGGGTCGATCAGGCCCTTGGCGATCAACTGTTTAAAGGCATCACAGGCTTCGTCGACGATCCAGGTGCCGACTTCCAGGATCAGTCCGCTGTCTTCCAGGACCTTGATGAATTCAGTCGGCGATTGCGCGCCCAATTCCGGATGGTTCCAGCGCACCAGCGCTTCGGCGCCGACGATGCGATTGTCGCGCGCGTCCACCTGCGGCTGGTAATGCACGTCGAATTCGCCCCGGGAAAGGGCCAGGCGCAGGTCGGTCTCCATGCGCAGGCGTTCACTGGCGGCCTTCTGCATGGTGTTGTGATACATCTGGGTGGTGTTGCGTCCCGAATCCTTGGCCCGATACAGCGCGATGTCGGCGCGTTTGAGCAGGTCGGTCGGGGTCGAACCATGATCGGGAATCAGCGCGATACCGATACTCGGTGTCACTTGCAGGCGCTGGCCGTCGAGGAACATCGGTTCCGACAACAGTTCGCGCAAGGTGTCCGCCAGTTCGCGGACCTGCTCGCTGACTTCATTGCGCGAACCTTCCAGGCCGCTGAGCAGCACCACGAATTCGTCACCGCCCAGGCGTGCCACGGTGTCTTCCATGCGCACGCTGGCTTCGAGGCGCGCAGTGATGATTTTCAGCACCGTGTCGCCCACCGGGTGGCCGAGCGAATCGTTGATGTGTTTGAAGTGGTCGAGGTCCAGAAACATCAGGGCGCCGCGCAGGTTGTGGCGTTTGAGCAGGGCGATCTGCTGGCTCAGGCGATCCATCAACAGCGCGCGGTTGGGCAGGTTGGTCAGCGGGTCGTGGTAGGCCAGGTGGCGGATCTGTGCTTCGGCGTTTTTCAACAGGCTGACGTCCCGCGCGGTCAGCAGCAGGCACGCGGTTTCATTGAGGGTGATCGGTTCTACCGAGACTTCGACGGTCAGCAAGTCGCCATGCTTGTTGCGCCCAAGCATTTCCTGGTGATGCACGCGGCCCTTGATCTGCAGCTCGGCCAGCAGCGCCGAGCGTTGTTTTTCTTCGGCCCAGATGCCGACCTGGTACACCGTGCGGCCGACGACTTCATCGGCGCGGTAGCCGGTCAGGCGGCAGAAACCGTCGTTGACCTCCAGATAGCGCCCGGTGTCGCGTTCGGTGATGGTGATGGCGTCGGGGCTGGAGTGGAAGGCCTTGGCGAACTTCTCCTCGCTGGCCTTGAGCGCCGCTTCCGAGCGTTGTTGCTGGGTGATATCACGCAAAGTGGTAACGATGCACGGCTGGTCGCCGACACTGATCTGGCGGCTGGAAATCACGCAGGTCAGCGACTGGCCGTCCTTGTGCTGGACGATGATGGCGACGTTGTTCAGACCTTGTTCGCGGATGACTTGTTCGATCCGGCGCAGGCTTTTCGCCGAGGCGTCCCACAGACCGATTTCGTCGGCGCTGCGACCAATCACCTCGGCGGTGCTCCAGCCGAAGGTCTGGGTGAAACTGGAGTTGATCTCGATGAACTGGCCGGTGTCCTGGCGGGTAACGCAGATCGGGTCCGGGCTGACCTGGAACAGGGTGGCAAACTTCTCTTCGGAGGCGACCAGCTTCTGTTCGCGTTCGACCTGATCGGTAATGTCCAGCAAGGTCCCCGCCATGCGTAGCGGTGCGCCGTTTTCATCGCGGTAGAGGCGGGCGCGGCTTTCCAGGTAACGCGAAGTGCCGTCCTCCAGCTGTACGCGGTAGGTCAACTGATAGTTGCCGGCCGGGCCTTCGCGCAGGCTGCGATAGGCATCGCGCATGCTGTCGCGCTCCTCGCCGGGCACGCCTTCGAAAAACTCGTCGAAGGATTCATGGAACGGTATGGGGTCCAGTCCGTGCAACTGCGCGGCGCGGGCCGAGCCATACAACATGCCGCTGGGAATGTGCCAGTCCCAGGTGCCGAGTTGCGCCGAGTCCAGCGCCAGATCGAGGCGCTCCTGGCTGTCTTTCAAGGCGAGTTCGGCAGCCTTGCGTTCAGTGGTGTCGAGGAAAGTGCTGAGCAGGTAGGGTTGGCCCTCGAGTTCGACCTTTTGTGCGCTGAGAATGCCATCGTGGACCTGGCCATTACTGGCGCGGAACTGCACCTCCATGCTGACCAGCTCACCTTTGGCCTTGGTCGCCTTGACCAGTTTCTCCCGTTGCTCGGGGTGCACCCACAGGCCCAGTTCGAGCGTGGTGCGGCCAATTGCGTTTTGCACCGGCCAGCCGAACAGGCTTTCGAAATACTGGTTGGCTTCGGTGATCAGGCCGTCTTCCTGGCGAGTCAGCAGCACCATGTTCGGGCACAGGTGAAACAGCGTCGCGAAGCGTTTTTCCGAGCTGCTCAGCGCCTGTTCGCGCTGACGCTGGTGGGTGATCTCGCGGATCACCCCGATCATGCGTGGTCGCCCGTGTTTGTCCGGCAGCAGGCTGCCGTTGATTTCCAGCCAGTGCAGGCTGCCATCGGGCCAGCGGATGCGGTGGTGCATCGCCTGTTCCAGCGGCGCGCCGGCGATCACCGCGTGGAAGGCACGGAGGGTTTTCGCTCGATCCTCCGGGGGCAACAGGTCGAGGTATTCCAGATCCGCCGGCAACGGTTGCCGGGGGTCGAAACCGAACAGCGCCTGCGTACCCCGCGACCAACTGATCTGCCCGCGTTCGATGTCCCAATACCAGGCGCCCAACCGTGCGCCGTTGAGGGCGGCCAGCAGCTGCGGCGCACTCTCCCAGCTCTGCTCGGATCGTTTCGGGTCAAGCGCCTGAATACGTGGCATCGGCGGAATACGGTCAACAGATTTCGGCATTGTCAGGCCTTGGGCTGAATGGGGCGTTAGGCGCAGGTATTTGAGGCTCTATAGGAGTAGCACAAATTAGCCTTGAGTCCCTGGCAGATCGAGTTGTGCATCCAGCAAGGCCATAAAAGCCCGTGCTGCGTTCGACAGCGTCCGTTCGGTGTGCAAGATATAGCCTAGCTGGCGAGTCAGTTGTATGCCGGGTAAAGGTATTCGCGCAACCTGATCGTCAAGCATTGTGCGCGGCAACACGCTCCAGGCCAGGCCGATCGACACCATCATCTTGATGGTTTCCAGATAATTCGTGCTCATGGCGATGTTCGGCGTCAAGCCTTGGGCTTCGAACAGGCGCCGGACGATATGGTGAGTAAAGGTGTTGCCGCCGGGAAACACCGCCGGATGCAGGGCGATGTCCGCCAGGCTGACCGCGCCATTGCTGATCAGTGAATGCTCCGGCGCGGCCACGAAATCCAGCGGGTCGTCCCACACCGGCGTGGCCTTGACCAGGGCGTGAGGCTCGGGCGCGAGGGTGATGACGGCCAGCTCGGCGCGACCGTGGAGGATTTCTTCGTAGGCCACTTCCGAATCGAGGAACTGAATATCCAGCGCCACTTGTGGGTAGCGTCGGGTGAATTCCCTTAACAAGGGCGGCAAACGGTGCAGGCCGATGTGGTGACTGGTGGCCAGCGTCAGGCGGCCGGTCACTTCGCCAGTCAGGTTGGTCAGGGCGCGGCGGGTGTCGTCCAGCACGTTCAGAATCTGATAAGCCCGCGGCAGCAGGGCGCGTCCGGCTTCGGTCAGGCCGACTTCGCGACCCAGTCGATCAAACAGTCGCACCTTCAATTGCTGCTCCAGCCCGGCAATCCGTTTGCTGATCGCGGGCTGCGTCAGGTGCAGCCGTTCGCCGGCACCGGAGAAGCTTCCTGTCTCGGCAATGGCAATAAAGGCATTAAGGTTGGCCAGGTCCATCGTCGTATTCCAGTTGGTTATCCAAAGCATAAAAAATATGAATTTGAGTTATTTAATGTAACCCCCTAGGATCGACCTCACAAGCCAAAGGGTTATTGAATCTCTCAAGACCCAGGGCATAGAAACACGCTGATGAGGACCGTCTGATGGCCGGCAAAACGCTTTACGACAAGCTTTGGGATTCCCATGAAGTGAAACGGCGCGACGATGGGTCGTCGCTGATCTATATCGACCGCCACATCATCCATGAAGTGACTTCGCCCCAAGCTTTCGAAGGCCTGCGCCTGGCCGGGCGCAAGCCTTGGCGCGTCGACTCGATCATCGCCACGCCGGATCACAACGTACCGACCACTCCGGATCGCAAGGGCGGCATCGAAGCGATTACCGACCAGGTCTCGCGTTTGCAGGTTCAGACCCTCGACGACTACTGCGATGAATATGGCATCACCGAATTCAAAATGAATGACGTGCGCCAGGGCATCGTTCACGTGATCGGTCCGGAGCAGGGTGCCACCTTGCCGGGCATGACCGTGGTCTGCGGCGACTCGCACACCTCGACTCACGGCGCGTTTGGCGCCCTGGCCCATGGCATCGGCACTTCCGAGGTCGAGCACGTGTTCGCCACGCAGTGCCTGGTCGCCAAGAAAATGAAGAATATGCTGGTGTCGGTCGAAGGCAAACTGCCGTTCGGCGTGACCGCCAAGGACATCGTGCTCGCGGTCATCGGTAAGATCGGCACCGCCGGCGGTAATGGCCACGCCATCGAGTTCGCCGGCAGCGCCATTCGCGACTTGTCTATCGAAGGCCGCATGACCATCTGCAACATGTCCATCGAGGCCGGCGCTCGCGTAGGTCTGGTGGCGGCGGATGAAAAAACCGTGGCGTACGTGAAAGGCCGTCCGTTTGCCCCGAAAGGCGCGGAATGGGACCTCGCTGTCGAAGCCTGGAAAGACCTGGTTTCCGATGCTGATGCGGTGTTCGACACCGTCGTCGAGCTCGACGCCACTCAGATCAAGCCTCAAGTCAGCTGGGGCACTTCGCCCGAGATGGTGTTGGCGGTCGATCAGAACGTGCCGGACCCGGCGAAAGAAATGGACCTGGTCAAGCGCGGTTCCATCGAGCGCGCCCTGAAGTACATGGGTTTGACCGCCAATCAGGCGATCACCGACATTCAGCTGGACCGCGTGTTCATTGGCTCCTGCACCAACTCGCGGATCGAAGACCTGCGCGCTGCGGCGGTGATCGCCAAGGGCCGCAAAGTGGCTTCGACCATCAAGCAAGCCATCGTGGTGCCGGGCTCGGGCCTGGTGAAGGCGCAAGCCGAAGCCGAAGGCCTGGACAAGATTTTCCTCGAAGCCGGTTTCGAGTGGCGTGAACCAGGTTGCTCGATGTGCCTGGCGATGAACCCGGACCGTTTGGAGTCGGGCGAGCATTGCGCATCGACCTCCAACCGCAACTTCGAAGGGCGTCAGGGCGCCGGTGGCCGTACGCACCTGGTCAGCCCGGCCATGGCCGCGGCGGCTGCCGTCAACGGTCGTTTCATCGACGTTCGCGAACTGATCTGAGGAACCGCACATGAGAGCTTTTACCCAACACACCGGTTTGGTCGCGCCATTGGATCGTGCCAACGTAGACACCGACCAGATCATTCCGAAGCAGTTCTTGAAGTCGATCAAGCGCACCGGTTTTGGCCCGAACCTGTTTGACGAATGGCGCTACCTGGACGTGGGTTATGCCTACCAGGACAACTCCAAGCGTCCGCTGAACAAGGATTTCGTCCTCAACGCCGAGCGTTACCAGGGCGCCAGCGTATTGTTGGCTCGCGAAAACTTCGGTTGCGGCTCCAGCCGCGAGCACGCGCCGTGGGCGCTGGAAGAGTACGGTTTCCGCAGCATCATTGCGCCGAGCTATGCCGACATCTTCTACAACAACAGCTTCAAGAACGGCTTGCTGCCGATCATCTTGAGCGACGCTGAAGTGGATGAACTGTTCCAGCAGGTCGAGGCGAATCCTGGCTACGAGTTGAAGATCGACCTGCAAGCCCAGACCGTGACCCGGCCTGACGGCAAGGTCTACAGCTTCGAGCTTGACGAGTTCCGCAAGCATTGCCTGGTCAACGGCCTCGATGACATCGGCCTGACTCTGCAGGATCACGAGGCGATTGCATCGTTTGAAGCCAAGCACCGTGCGAGCCAGCCTTGGTTGTTTCGCGACGCGTAAGTTTGCGTAAGGCGTGATGACGCCTTCGCGGGCAAGTCGGATCGCCGCACCGCTCGCTCCTACAAGGACAGCGCAATACCTGTAGGAGCGAGGCTTGCCCGCGAAGAGGCCCGAAAAAACACCCCAAGACTCACCCGAAAAAGGAAGTCCACATGACCAGCACCGCCCAGCACAGCCAGGTAGTCCAAAAGCAATTCGGCGAACAGGCCTCGGCCTACCTGAGCAGCGCCGTCCACGCTCAAGGCACTGAATTTGCGCTGCTACAGGCTGAGCTGGCCGGGCAGGGCGATGCCCGCGTGCTGGACCTCGGTTGCGGTGCCGGTCACGTGAGTTTTCACGTGGCGTCGCTGGTCAAGGAAGTGGTGGCTTACGATCTGTCGCAGCAAATGCTCGATGTGGTCGCCGGTGCTGCCGTTGATCGTGGGTTGGGCAACGTGTCCACGGTCCTGGGTGCCGCTGAGCGGTTGCCATTCGCCGATGGCGAATTCGACTTCGTCTTCAGCCGTTATTCGGCGCACCATTGGAGCGATCTCGGCCTGGCCCTGCGTGAAGTCCGGCGGGTGTTGAAGCCGGGCGGCGTGGCGGCGTTCATCGACGTGTTGTCACCGGGCAGCCCGTTGTTCGACACTTACCTGCAAAGTGTCGAAGTGCTGCGCGACACCAGCCATGTGCGCGATTATTCCGCCGGCGAGTGGCTGCGTCAGGTCAGCGAGGCAGGGTTGTACACTCGCAGCACCACGCGTCAACGCCTGCGTCTGGAGTACACCAGCTGGGTCGAGCGCATGCGCACACCACAAGTGATGCGCGCCGCGATCCTCGAATTGCAGCAGTCGATGGGCAACGAAGTACGCGAATATTTTGAGATTGAGGCCGATGGTTCGTTCAGTACCGATGTACTGGTGCTGATGGCAGAACGATAAGCTCGGAAACATAAGCACCGAGCGATAGAATTTTTCCGGGCGTGCCCAAGGGCACACCGACTGATGACATGAGGAAAGCATGAGCAAGCAGATTCTGATTCTCCCAGGTGACGGTATTGGCCCGGAAATCATGGCCGAAGCAGTCAAGGTGCTGGAACTGGCCAATGACAAGTACAACCTGGGCTTCGAGCTGAGCCACGACGTGATCGGTGGCGCAGCCATCGACAAGCACGGCGTGCCTCTGGCCGACGAAACCCTGGAGCGTGCTCGCGCCGCCGATGCTGTTTTGCTGGGCGCCGTGGGCGGCCCGAAATGGGACACCATCGAGCGTGACATCCGTCCTGAGCGTGGTCTGCTGAAGATTCGTGCGCAACTGGGCCTGTTCGGCAACCTGCGTCCGGCGATCCTGTACCCGCAACTGGCCGAAGCTTCCAGCCTGAAAGCCGAAATCGTTTCCGGCCTGGACATCCTGATCGTTCGCGAGCTGACCGGTGGCATCTACTTCGGCGCGCCGCGTGGCACCCGCACCCTGGAAAATGGCGAGCGTCAGTCCTACGACACGCTGCCGTACAGCGAAAGCGAAATCCGCCGCATCGCCCGTGTCGGTTTCGACATGGCCATGGTGCGCGGCAAGAAGCTGTGCTCGGTGGATAAGGCCAACGTGTTGGCTTCCAGCCAGCTGTGGCGTGAAATCGTCGAAGAAGTGGCCAAGGATTACCCGGAAGTCGAACTGAGCCACATGTACGTCGACAACGCCGCCATGCAGCTGGTGCGCGCACCGAAGCAGTTCGACGTGATCGTCACCGACAACATGTTCGGCGATATCCTGTCCGACCAGGCGTCGATGCTCACCGGTTCCATCGGCATGCTGCCGTCGGCATCGCTGGATACCCACAATAAGGGCATGTACGAGCCTTGCCACGGTTCGGCTCCGGACATCGCGGGCAAGGGCATCGCCAACCCACTGGCGACCATTTTGTCGGTGTCGATGATGTTGCGTTACAGCTTCAACCAGTCGGGCGCAGCGGATGCCATCGAGAAAGCCGTGAGCCTGGTGCTGGATCAGGGCCTGCGGACGGGCGACATCTGGTCGACCGGTTGCACTAAAGTCGGTACGCAGGAAATGGGTGACGCAGTAGTCGCCGCGCTGCGGAATCTGTAATCTCTCGGGCCCGCTGCCACTTTCCACTTCGAAAGCAGCGGCCCACTTTTCAAGAAGGTGTAGTTGCGATGAAACGTGTAGGTCTGATCGGTTGGCGCGGTATGGTCGGTTCCGTGCTCATGCAGCGGATGCTGGAAGAGCAGGATTTCGATCTTATCGAGCCGGTGTTTTTCACCACTTCCAATGTCGGTGGCCAAGGCCCGTCCGTGGGTAAGGACGTTGCTCCGCTCAAGGACGCTTACAGCATTGAAGAGCTGAAAACCCTCGACGTGATTCTGACCTGCCAGGGTGGCGACTACACCAGCGAAGTCTTCCCGAAGCTGCGCGAAGCCGGCTGGCAGGGTTACTGGATCGACGCCGCTTCCAGCCTGCGCATGCAGGATGACGCGGTCATCGTGCTGGACCCGGTCAACCGCAAGGTCATCGACCAGCAGCTCGACGCCGGCACCAAGAACTACATCGGCGGCAACTGCACCGTCAGCCTGATGCTGATGGGCCTGGGCGGTTTGTTCGAAGCCGGTCTGGTCGAGTGGATGAGCGCCATGACTTATCAGGCAGCCTCCGGTGGCGGCGCGCAGCACATGCGTGAACTGATCAAGCAAATGGGCGTGACCCACGGCGCTGTCGCCGATCAACTGGCCGACCCGGCCAGCGCCATCCTCGACATCGACCGCCGTGTGGCCGAAGCCATGCGCAGCGACGCGTACCCGACCGAGAACTTCGGCGTACCGCTGGCCGGCAGCCTGATCCCGTGGATCGACAAGGAACTGCCGAACGGTCAGAGCCGCGAAGAGTGGAAGGCCCAGGCCGAGACCAACAAGATCCTCGGTCGCTTCAAGAGCCCGATCCCGGTCGATGGCATCTGCGTGCGTGTCGGCGCCATGCGCTGCCACAGCCAGGCACTGACCATCAAGCTGAACAAAGACGTGCCGATCGCCGACATCGAAGGGCTGATCAGCCAGCACAACCCTTGGGTCAAGCTGGTGCCGAACAACCGCGACATCAGCATGCAGGAGCTGAGCCCGACAAAGGTCACCGGCACCCTGAATGTTCCGGTTGGCCGTCTGCGCAAGCTGAACATGGGTTCGCAGTTCGTCGGCGCGTTCACCGTTGGCGACCAGCTGCTGTGGGGCGCGGCCGAGCCGCTGCGTCGCATGCTGCGGATTTTGCTTGAGCGTTGATCGATTGAAGCAATGAAAGAACCCGTGCCTTGAAAGGGGCGCGGGTTTTTTTATGGAAGTTGTGTCGCCAGCAAGGGCCTCTTCGCGGGCAAGCCTCGCTCCTACAGGTGCGGCGCGATCCCATGTAGGAGCGAGGCTTGCCCGCGAAGAGGCCGGTACAGCCACCGCAAACCCTTGGCAGAATTGCCTGCACGCCACCCACCCGGTAAAGTGCCGCTCCCCCCGTTTCGCCAGAGGTACAACCATGAGCCAGTCCTTTGATATTGCCGTGATCGGCGCCACCGGTACTGTCGGCGAAACGCTCGTGCAGATTCTCGAAGAACGCGACTTTCCGGTCGGCAGCCTGCACCTGCTGGCCAGCAGCGAGTCCGCCGGTCATTCGGTGCCGTTTCGCGGCAAGAACGTGCGGGTGCGGGAGGTCGATGAGTTCGACTTCAGCAAAGTACAGCTGGTGTTCTTCGCCGCAGGTCCGGCGGTGACCTTGAGTTTCGCCTCGCGCGCCACGGCGGCCGGTTGCTCGCTGATCGATCTGTCCGGCGCCTTGCCTGCCGATCAGGCGCCGCACGTGGTGCCGGAAGCCAATGCTCAGGTTCTGGCCGGTCTGAAAAAGCCATTCCAGGTCAGCAGCCCAAGCCCGTCGGCCACCACCTTGGCCGTGGTGCTCGCACCCTTGCTTGGTCTGCTCGATCTGCAGCGTGTCAATGTGACCGCCAGCCTGGCCGTTTCTGCCCAGGGCCGCGAAGCCGTCACGGAACTGGCCCGGCAAACCGCCGAGCTGCTCAACGTGCGTCCGCTGGAGCCGAGTTTTTTCGATCGGCAGATGGCCTTCAACCTGCTGGCGCAAGTCGGCAAGCCGGATGAAAACGGCCATACGCTGCTGGAAAAGCGTCTGGTGCGTGAGCTGCGTCAGGTCATGGCCTTGCCTTCATTAAAGATTTCCGTCACTTGCATTCAAGCCCCGGTGTTTTTTGGCGATAGCTTTAACGTGACCCTGCAGTCTGCAAGCGTTGTGGACCTGGTAAAAGTCAACGCGGCGCTGGAAGACGCTCCGGGTATCGAACTGGTGGAAGCCGGCGATTACCCGACGCCGGTCGGCGATGCGGTAGGGCAGGATGTGGTCTACGTCGGTCGGGTTCGCGCTGGAATCGACGACCCGTCGGAACTTAATGTGTGGCTGACGTCAGATAACGTACGCAAAGGCGCGGCGCTCAATGCTGTGCAGGTGGCTGAATTGTTGATAAAAGACCTGCTGTAAAAGATACTTGGCAACAATTTGCAGAATGATTCTGGTCGGGCGTCATGCTCGACCGGATTGCTGAAGGCAAGCCACCCTGCGAGGCTTTCCGGGGCATGAAAGAAATGATCGCGCGCGACGACCCTTCGCCGCCGCGCGCAATGCCTTACGGCAGCGACTATCAACACCTTCTCGCTGGCCGAGGAATGTTCAAACAAAGGATGAGGCTATGGTTCAAGTTCGCAAACTGGTGTTAGCAATAGCGGCCGCCTCGGCGCTGTCCTCCGGTATGGCGCATGCGCTCGGGCTCGGGGAATTGACCCTGAAGTCGTCGCTGAACCAGCCGCTGGTGGCGGAAATCGAATTGCTCGACGTCAAGGAACTCACGGCCGCCGAATTGGTGCCGAGCCTGGCGTCGCCCGAAGATTTCGCCAAGGCCGGTGTCGACCGTCAGGCATTCCTCAATGACCTGAGCTTCACCCCGGTGCTCAACGCCAGTGGCAAAAGCATCTTGCGCGTGACCTCCAGCAAGCCGCTGTCCGAACCGATGGTGAAATTCCTGGTTCAGGTGATGTGGCCCAACGGTCGCCTGCTGCGCGATTACAGCGTGCTGCTCGATCCGTCCAAATTCTCGCCGCAAACCGCTGAAGCGGCTGCGCAGCCGGCACCGACTCAGACTGTCGCTGCACCGGTGACCGGCGCTACCAAGCCGACCCAATACACCACCACGCCGCGCGATACCCTCTGGGAAATCGCTGCGAAGGCGCGTAATGGCGGCTCGGTTCAGCAAACCATGCTGGCCATCCAGGCGCTGAACCCGGATGCCTTCATCAACGGCAACATCAACCTGCTGAAAACCGGTCAGGTGCTGCGCCTGCCGGATCAGACGCAAGTCGCCAGCGTGCCGCAACCCAAAGCCATTGCCGAAGTCGCTGCGCAGAACACTGCGTGGCGTCAGGGGCGTCGCTATGTGGCGAAGCCTGGAGCAGGGCAGCAGCAACTTGACGCGACCAAGCGCCCTCGCGCTGAAGGCGCTCCAGTGCAGCCTGCCAAGGACAAACTGAGCCTGGTGTCTGCCGAGTCCGGCAAGGCCGGTGGCAAAGGTGCTGCAGGTGATGCGAAGGCCTTGAGCAACAAACTGGCCCTGGCCCAGGAAAGCCTCGACACGACCCGTCGTGACAATGCTGAACTGAAAAGCCGCATGACCGATCTGCAAAGTCAGCTGGACAAGCTGCAACGCCTGATCGAGCTGAAGAACAATCAACTGGCCAAGATGCAGGCAGAAGGTGCTGCGGGTGCGCCGGCTGCTGCTGTCGCGGCGGCCCCGGCGATCTCGGCCGAATTGACGCCGAGCCCTGCACCCGCAACGCCAGCCCCGTTGGCGGCCGCTCCTGAGGCCGCGCCAGCTCCGGCTGAAACGCCTGTCGAGCCAGCGCCGGCCGCGTCTGACGATCAAAAATTCAATGACCTGCTGACCAATCCGGTGCTGCTGGGTCTGGTCGGCGGCGGGGCAGTGGTTCTGCTGCTGTTGCTGCTGTTGCTGGCCCGTCGCCGCAAAGCCCAGCAGGAAGCCGAGAAACACCTGCGGATGGCCCGTGCCTTGTCCGAGGAGCAGGATTTCTCCGCTGATCTGGATTTGCCTGAAAGCAGCTTCGAAGGTCTGGAAGTGCCACAGCCAAGCGTGAAACTCGCGACCGCGCCAGCTCCTGCACCCGCGCCAACCCCGGCCCCTGCTCCGGTCATTGAGCCAGTGGTGGTCATGCCGCCGATTGCCGCGCCACTGGTCGCGCCTGCTGCTGAACGTGATGACGACGTGCTGGCCAAGGCGCAGTCGCACATGGCCGCCGGTCGCCTGAACCAGGCGGCTGCGTTGCTGGAAGAGGGCATCAAACAAGAGCCTCAGCGCAGTGACCTGCGTCTGAAGCTGATGGAAGTCTACGGTCAGCAGGGCGACCGCGATGCGTTCGTGGCCCAGGAGCGTCAGCTCGTGGCCAACGGCGAAAACTTCGCCCGTGTCGAAGAGCTGAAAAGCCGCTTCCCGGCCATGGCGGTCGTCGTGGCGGGTGGTCTGGCTGCTGCGGCCGTCGCTGCCGAACTGGACGCCGAATACGTCAAAGAGCTGTTGATGGACGAGTCCGAAGAGCCGGCGCCGGCACTGGCCGATGACGACTTCGACAGCGCGTTTGATCTGAGTCTGGATGATCTGGAAAACGTCGTTCCTGTGGTGGCTGCGCCTGAGCCGACGCCTGAGCCGGAACCAGAGGCTTTGGCCGAGCTGGATGAATTCCCGCTGGACGACGACCTGAGCTTTGAGTCGGTGTTGCAGCAACAGACTGAAATCAAGGAAAACCTCGACGACCTGTCGGACTTCGATCTGGACATGGACCTCGGTGCCGATCCGTCGCCAGGGATCCTCGATGAAGACGATTTCCTGTTGAGCCTGGATGACGACGTCAAGGACTTGCCTGCCGTGGAAGTGCCAGCCGCCGCTCCTGAGGTCGCGCTGGATGATCTGGAGCTGCCGGCAGATTTCGATCTGTCGCTGGCCGATGAAATGGACGCTCCGGATGCATTCGCCGCTGAGCTGGATGACGTCAACGCCGAGCTGGATCGTCTGTCGCAGAGCATCGGCGAGCCGACCTTCACTGCCGAAGATGCATTGGCTTCCGCAGCTGACGAACCGGAATTCGATTTCCTCTCCGGCACCGACGAAGTCGCCACCAAGCTCGATCTGGCCCAGGCCTACATCGACATGGGCGACGCCGACGGCGCGCGGGACATCCTCAATGAGGTGGTCAGCGAAGGTGACGCGGGTCAGAAGAGCGAAGCCAAGGAAATGCTTTCGCGTCTGGCTTGAATGACCGGTAAGGCATAAACAAAACGGCAGCCCATTGAGGCTGCCGTTTTTGTTTTAACAATGGTGCGATGGTGTCTGTTGAGGTGTCTTCGCGGGCAAGCCTCGCTCCTACAGGATTCCACAACTCCTGTAGGAGCGAGGCTTGCCCGCGAAGCTTTTTGGCTCAGGCCAGCAAATCCTCATAAAACGCACCAAACGGCCGGGTAGGGTGGGCGATCTGGATTTCCAGAATCCATAACCCCACATTCGGACATTCCTCGAAATTCCCCAGATCCCCGGCACGATAAATCGCATGGGGGAAATCACTGACCCGGTGCCCCTTGATTTCCAGGTTCAGCTTCCAGCCCATCGCCGTCGCCTGTTCGTCGGCATAGCGATACAGCTCAGGACCGGCCACCTGCTGTGTACGCCAGTAATCGTGAACCTGATCGAACAAAGTCTTCGCGGCCGTCGCGCAGGCCTTCATCTCGGAATCGTCACCGACGATGAACGTTGCGCCGGAGTCGCCTTCATGGCGATCCCAGACCACGCCGAGGTCGATAAAGAAAATGTCGTTCTCGGCCAGTACCGGATCGCCTTCGGAGCGTTGCTTGAAGGTTTTCAGGGTGTTTTCGCCAAAGCGGATCTTTGACGGGTGCCAGATGCGGTCCATTCCCAGTTCGTTTAATACCTCAAGGCTCATGGCCAGCGCCTCGGATTCACGCATGCCGGGTTTGATGCGTCGGGCCATTTCGTCGATCGCTTCCCACGTCTTGCGTTTGGCGTGCAGCATGCCTTCCAGGCTGTACGCCAAGCCGACGGCTTCTTTGAGAGGTGCATTCATCATCAGGTCTCGGTGGTGTTCTGTTTTTTTTCGTTGTGTAGTTATCTATATAGCGAAGTCTGTGTGGACACTGCAACGGCACAAACGACACACGCCTCTGGCGTCCCGGTCCGGCGGCCTTATAATGCCCGCCTTTGCGTAGATCAGCAGGCTGTCACTCCTTGGCAAATATAGATAACCCGGCCGCCGAAATGGCGGCCGACGGCTTTTTCCGCATCGCGTTGGGCGTTGAATACAAAGGCTCGCGCTATCGCGGCTGGCAGCGTCAGGCCTCCGGCGTGCTCACAGTGCAGGAAACCCTGGAAAACGCCTTGTCCAAAGTTGCCGACTCACCCGTGTCGCTGCTGTGCGCCGGGCGCACGGACGCCGGCGTGCATGCCTGCGGGCAGGTGGTGCATTTCGACACACAGGTCGAGCGGTCGATGAAAGCCTGGGTCATGGGCGCCAACATCAACTTGCCCCACGACGTCAGCGTCAGTTGGGCCAAGGTCATGCCGGCGCATTTCCATGCGCGGTTCAAGGCCATCGCCCGGCGCTATCGCTACGTGATCTACAACGATCAGATCCGCCCGGCGCACCTGAACGAAGAAATTACCTGGAATCACCGTCCGCTCGACGTCGAGCGCATGGCCGAGGCTGCGCAATACCTGGTCGGCACCCACGACTTCAGCGCTTTTCGCGCCGGCCAGTGCCAGGCCAAATCGCCAGTCAAGGAGCTGCATCACCTGCGCGTCACGCGTCACGGCAAGATGATCGTGCTGGATATCCGCGCCAGCGCCTTCCTGCACCACATGGTGCGTAACATTGCCGGTGTATTGATGACCATCGGCGCCGGTGAGCGTCCGGTGGAGTGGATGAAGGAAGTGCTGGAGAGCCGCATTCGCCGTTCCGGCGGGGTAACGGCGCATCCATTCGGCCTGTATCTGGTACAGGTCGAGTACCGCGACGAGTTCGAATTGCCTGAACGTTACATTGGCCCACACTTCCTGACCGGTTTCACCGAACTTGACGGCTGACGCCCTCGAACGCATTTGTTACCATCCGGGACTTTCTCGGATTTACCCTGAGGTTTTATCGACATGTCAGCCGTTCGCAGCAAGATTTGCGGGATTACCCGCATAGAAGATGCGTTGGCAGCGGTCGAGGCCGGGGCTGATGCCATCGGGTTTGTGTTTTACGCCAAGAGCCCGCGGGCTGTGACGTTCCAGCAAGCGCGCGACATCATCAAGGCGCTGCCGCCGTTCGTGACGACCGTGGGTTTGTTCGTCAACGCCAGCCGTTGCGAGTTGGGAGAGTTGCTCGACGCCGTGCCGCTGGACCTGTTGCAGTTCCATGGCGACGAAACCGCTGCCGACTGTGAAGGCTGGCATCGACCGTACATCAAGGCGCTGCGGGTCAAGGCCGGCGACGATATCGCGGCGGCATGCAATGCGTTTCCAAGTGCCAGCGGTATCCTGCTCGACGCCTACGTTGAAGGTGTACCTGGCGGAACCGGCGAGGCGTTCGACTGGACTCTGATACCGCAAGGCTTGAGCAAGCCGATCATCCTGGCGGGCGGTTTGACGCCGGACAACGTCGCCGAAGCGATTGCCCGGGTTCGGCCTTACGCGGTGGACGTCAGTGGGGGAGTAGAGGCGAGCAAGGGCATCAAGGATCACGCAAAGATTCAGGCATTCATTAACGCGGTACGCAGCAGCAAGTAGTTGATGTGACGGCTGGCAGACTGCCGCCGTCCCAAAATGCACTGCGCTGCACAAAGCAGGCACGGCTGAGGATTGATGGGTTGTACGCAGGTCACGCTTCACTGACCCGGCCACCCACCGATCATCGCCACACACATGAATTTAGCTCAAGGGCATACGCGGGGCTGCGAACCAGAGCGTTCGGGCCGCCGGTACTGGAGAAAGAAAGCATGAGCAACTGGTTAGTAGACAAACTGATCCCTTCGATCATGCGTTCCGAGGTCAAGAAGAGCTCGGTGCCTGAAGGTCTGTGGCACAAATGCCCGTCTTGCGAGGCTGTGCTGTATCGTCCGGAGCTGGAAAAGACCCTGGATGTTTGCCCGAAGTGCAACCACCACATGCGTATCGGCGCCCGCGCCCGTATCGACATCTTCCTCGACGCCGAAGGCCGCAGCGAGCTGGGTGCGGACCTGGAGCCAGTCGACCGTCTGAAATTCCGCGACGGCAAGAAGTACAAGGACCGCCTGACCGCTGCGCAAAAGCAGACCGGCGAAAAAGACGCACTGATCTCCATGAGCGGCACCCTGCTGGGCATGCCGGTGGTGGTTTCGGCCTTCGAATTCTCCTTCATGGGCGGTTCCATGGGTGCGATCGTCGGTGAGCGCTTCGTACGCGCCGCCAACTACGCCCTGGAAAACAAATGCCCGATGATCTGCTTCGCCGCTTCCGGTGGTGCGCGGATGCAGGAAGCCCTGATTTCCCTGATGCAAATGGCCAAGACCTCTGCGGTACTGGCGCGTCTGCGTGAAGAAGGCATTCCGTTCATCTCCGTGCTGACCGATCCGGTCTACGGCGGCGTCTCCGCCAGCCTGGCGATGCTTGGTGACGTGATCGTCGGCGAGCCGAAAGCCCTGATCGGCTTCGCCGGTCCACGCGTGATCGAGCAAACCGTTCGCGAAAAACTGCCGGAAGGCTTCCAGCGCAGCGAATTCCTGCTGGAGCACGGTGCGATCGACATGATTATTCACCGTCAGGAACTGCGTCCACGCCTGGGTAACCTGCTGGCGCAACTGACCGGCAAGCCGACGCCGAAATTCGTCGCCGCGCCAATCGAGCCGATCGTCGTTCCGCCGGTGCCTGCAAACATATGACCCAACGCACCCTTGGCGAGTGGCTCGCCTACCTTGAGCAGTTGCACCCTTCGGCCATCGACATGGGCCTTGAGCGCTCGCAACAGGTAGCGTCCCGCATGGGGCTGGGCAAGCCGGCGCCTCGGGTGATCACGGTCACCGGCACCAACGGCAAGGGTTCCACCTGCGCATTCGTGGCTTCATTGCTGCGAGCGCAGGGTCTGAAGGTTGGTGTCTACAATTCTCCGCACCTGCTGCGTTACAACGAGCGGGTGCAGGTCAACGGCGTCGAAGCGACGGATGCCGAGCTGTGCGAGGCCTTTGCTGCAGTAGAGGCGGGGCGTGGCGAAACTTCCCTGACTTACTTCGAAATGGGCACCCTGGCGGCGTTCTGGCTGTTTCAACGGTCAGCGCTGGATGCCGTGGTGCTGGAAGTCGGTCTGGGCGGGCGACTGGACACGGTCAACGTGGTGGATGCCGACATGGCGCTGGTGACCAGCATCGGCGTGGATCACGCGGATTATCTGGGCGACACCCGTGAGTCAGTGGCCTATGAAAAGGCCGGCATCTTCCGCCAGGGCGCGCCTGCGCTCTGTGGCGACCTGAATCCTCCTCAACCTCTGCTGGACAAGGCGCGCGAGCTCGCTTGCCCGTTTTTCCTGCGGGGGCGCGATTTTGACCTTGGTGTCACCGATCACAACTGGCAATGGCGCGGTCTTGACGCTCAAGGGCGTGTAGTCGAGTTGCATGATCTGCCGTTGCTCGAACTGCCGATGGAAAACGCCGCGCTGGCGTTGCAGGCGTATCTGTTGCTTGGTTTGCCCTGGGTCGATGCGCAGATTATTGATGCGCTGAAAGCCACGCGGGTGGTCGGTCGCCTCGACCGCCGCCAGTTCGACTGGCAGGGCAAGCGTCTGAACCTGTTGCTGGATGTGGGGCATAACCCTCACGCCGCCGAATACCTGGCCCGTCGTTTGGCGAGCCGACCGCCGGCCGGCAAGCGTCTGGCGGTGTTTGGATTGCTGGCGGACAAGGATCTGGATGGTGTTGTCGGCGAATTGAATGCTAGTGTCCAGCACTGGGCTGTTGCGCCGCTGGATTCGCCGCGGGCGCGACCGGTCGCCGATTTGCACGGGGTGTTGCACAACCTCGGTGCTTCAGTCGCGTCCTATGACAGCGTGGCCGCCGCCCTGGAAGGGCAGTGCGCGCTGGCGACGAGCGACGACGAAATTCTGTTGTTCGGATCATTTTATTGTGTTGCCGAGGCCCTTGAATGGCTGGCCCGGCGCTCCACGGAGGAAGCGGCAAATGGCATTGCTGGATAAGGCTTACAAACAGCGCATGGTCGGCGCCCTGGTGCTGGTGGCGCTGGCGGTGATTTTCCTGCCGATGCTGTTTTCCCGTCAGGATGAGCAGCGTCAGGTAACGGTCGAAGCGCCAGCCGCCCCGCAAGCGCCTTCGGTGCCGCAGGTGCAGGTTGAGCCGGTGGCGGTGCCTGAGCCGCAAGTCTTGCCGCAGGAGCCTGTGCCGAGTGATGACGACATCGCGCAGCAGGAAGAACCCGTAATGCCGATCGCGCCGACTGCACCCGTCGCGCCTGCGCCTGCCGCAAAACCGGTAACGCCGTCTCCGGCACCGGCTCCGGTCAACAAACCGACGACTGCGCCGAGCCAGCCGATTACCGCCGCACCGGGTAAACCGGATACTACTCAAAGCCGCGTCGACGCCAATGGCCTGTCGATCAGCTGGTCGGTGCAACTGGCCAGCCTGTCGAGCCGTGCCAGCGCAGAAAACCTGCAGAAAACCCTGCGCAGCCAAGGCTACAACGCCTACATTCGCACGGCTGACGGCAAGAATCGGGTGTTCGTAGGGCCGCTGATCGAGCGTGCGGAAGCCGATCGTCTGCGCGACTTATTGAACCGCCAGCAGAACCTCAAGGGTTTTGTGGTGCGCTTCCAGCCTGAGCGCGGTTGAAAACTATCGACCCGATTTGAAATGCACTGACAATCGCAGCTTACCGATAAGCATGGGCTCTGCTAAAATGCGCCGCCTTATCCGTCTGTAGGCTGCACTGTGCCATTTACCTGGGTTGACTGGGCGATCGTTGCAATCGTCGCCATCTCCGCATTGATCAGTCTGAGCCGCGGCTTCGTCAAAGAAGCATTATCGCTGGTGACCTGGATCATCGCAGGAGTCGTCGCCTGGATGTTCGGTGGTGCATTGTCCGAATACCTCGCCGGATACATCGAAACGCCATCGGCACGTGTGATCACGGGCTGCGCAATTATGTTTGTCGCCACGCTGATCGTAGGCGCAATGATCAATTATCTTATCGGCGAATTGGTTCGCGTCACCGGGTTGTCCGGGACCGATCGATTCCTCGGCATGGCCTTCGGCGCCGCGCGTGGCGTGTTGTTGGTGGTCGTGGCGGTCGGGCTGTTGAGCCTGGGGCCGGTACAGCAGGACGGGTGGTGGCAACAGTCGCAACTCGTGCCAAAATTTCTATTGGTCGCAGACTGGTCCAAAAACCTGATTCTCGGGTGGAGCAGTCAGTGGCTTGCCAGCGGTATCAGCGTACCCGCTGAAATACCGTTCAAGGAGCACCTCTTGCCGACGGCCAAAACGCCTCAGTGAGTTGTGTTCAGTTCAGATCCATTAAGTAGGGGTTGCGTCGCATGTGTGGCATCGTCGGTATCGTCGGTAAGTCGAACGTCAATCAGGCGCTGTATGACGCGCTAACCGTCCTCCAGCACCGCGGCCAGGACGCTGCCGGTATCGTGACCAGCCATGATGGCCGGTTATTCCTGCGCAAGGACAATGGCCTGGTGCGTGACGTGTTCCATCAGCGTCACATGCAGCGTCTGGTCGGTCACATGGGCATTGGCCATGTGCGTTACCCGACCGCGGGCAGCTCGACCTCGGCCGAAGCTCAACCGTTCTACGTCAACTCGCCTTACGGCATCACCCTGGCGCACAACGGTAACCTGACCAACGTTGAACAGCTGGCCAAGGAGATTTACGAATCTGACCTGCGCCACGTCAACACCAATTCCGATTCGGAAGTGCTGCTCAACGTGTTCGCACACGAGCTGGCCCAGCGTGGCAAGTTGCAGCCAACCGAAGAAGACGTGTTCGCTGCCGTCACTGACGTGCACAACCGTTGCGTCGGTGGTTACGCCGTCGTGGCGATGGTGACCGGTTACGGCATCGTCGGTTTCCGCGACCCGCACGGCATCCGCCCGATCGTTTTCGGTCAGCGTCACACCGACGAAGGCGTCGAGTACATGATCGCCTCCGAAAGCGTGTCCCTGGACGTGCTCGGTTTCACCCTGATTCGCGACCTGGCACCGGGTGAAGCGGTCTACATCACTGAAGACGGCAAGCTGCACACCCGTCAGTGCGCGACCAACCCGTCCCTGACTCCGTGCATCTTCGAACACGTCTACCTGGCGCGTCCGGACTCGATCATCGACGGTGTCTCGGTTTATAAAGCCCGTCTGCGCATGGGTGAGAAGCTCGCCGAGAAGATCCTGCGCGAGCGTCCGGATCACGACATCGACGTGGTTATCCCTATTCCGGACACCAGCCGTACCGCTGCGCTGGAGCTGGCGAACCACCTGGGCGTCAAGTTCCGCGAAGGCTTCGTGAAGAACCGCTATATCGGCCGGACCTTCATCATGCCGGGCCAGGCTGCACGGAAAAAATCCGTACGCCAGAAGCTCAACGCCATCGAACTGGAATTCCGCGGCAAGAACGTGATGCTGGTGGATGACTCGATCGTTCGCGGCACTACTTGCAAGCAAATCATCCAGATGGCCCGCGAAGCTGGCGCCAAAAACGTCTACTTCTGCTCTGCGGCACCGGCCGTTCGTTACCCGAACGTCTACGGCATCGACATGCCGAGCGCCCACGAGCTGATCGCCCATAACCGTTCGACCCAGGACGTCGCGGATCTGATCGGCGCAGACTGGCTGATCTATCAGGACTTGCCTGACTTGATCGAAGCGGTCGGTGGCGGCAAGATCAAGATCGACAAGTTCGATTGCGCGGTGTTCGACGGCCAGTACGTGACCGGCGACGTCGACGAGGCTTACCTGAACAAGATCGAGCAGGCACGTAACGATGCCTCCAAGGTCAAGACGCAGGCAGTCAGCGCGATCATTGATCTGTACAACAACTGAGTAAACGCGCGGCCTGTAGGAGCGAGGCTTGCCCGCGAAGCTTTTGGTGTTCCCAAAGGCCCCTTCGCGGGCAAGCCATGCTCCTACAGGCCGTTTTTGTATCTATTAGCGAGTAGGGCAAGGAGTGACAGCATGAGTCAGGATTGGGATGCCGGTCGGCTGGACAGCGACCTCGAAGGCGTAGCGTTCGATACCCTGGCCGTACGCGCCGGTCAGCACCGCACGCCGGAAGGCGAACACGGTGATCCGATGTTCTTCACTTCCAGCTATGTATTCCGTACCGCCGCCGACGCGGCCGCACGTTTTGCCGGGGAAGTGCCGGGCAACGTTTACTCGCGTTACACCAATCCTACCGTGCGCGCGTTCGAAGAGCGCATTGCCGCCCTGGAAAGCGCTGAGCAAGCCGTGGCCACCGCCACCGGCATGGCCGCGATCATGGCGGTGGTGATGAGTCTGTGCAGCGCCGGCGATCATGTGCTGGTCTCGCGCAGCGTGTTCGGTTCGACCATCAGCCTGTTCGAGAAGTACTTCAAGCGCTTCGGCATCGAAGTCGATTACGTGCCTCTGGCGGATCTGTCCGGCTGGGACGCGGCAATCAAGGCCAACACCAAATTGCTGTTCGTCGAGTCGCCGTCCAATCCGCTGGCCGAGCTGGTGGATATCGCCGAACTGTCGAAAATCGCTCACGCCAAAGGCGCGATGCTGGTGGTCGACAACTGCTTCTGCACGCCTGCGCTGCAGCAGCCGCTGAAGATGGGCGCGGACATCGTCGTGCACTCGGCGACCAAGTTCATCGACGGTCAGGGCCGTTGCATGGGCGGCGTAGTGGCCGGTCGCAGCGAGCAGATGAAAGAAGTGGTCGGTTTCCTGCGTACCGCTGGGCCAACCCTGAGCCCGTTCAACGCGTGGATCTTCCTCAAAGGCCTCGAAACCCTGAACCTGCGCATGAAGGCGCACTGCGCCAATGCCCAACAACTGGCCGAGTGGCTGGAGCAGCAGGACGGTATCGAGAAAGTCCATTACGCCGGCCTGAAAAGCCATCCGCAACACGCGTTGGCACAGCGTCAGCAGAAAGGTTTCGGTGCCGTGGTGAGTTTCGAGGTCAAGGGCGGAAAAGAGGGCGCGTGGCGCTTTATCGATGCAACCCGATTGATTTCGATCACCGCCAACCTTGGCGACAGCAAGACCACCATCACCCACCCGAGCACCACCTCCCACGGCCGTCTGGCGCCGCAAGAGCGTGAAGCCGCGGGCATTCGTGACAGCCTGATCCGCATTGCGGTCGGTCTGGAAGACGTGGCCGACCTGCAGGCTGATCTGGCGCGCGGGTTGGCTGCCTTGTGATCGAGTTGTCCACATCGTCCGCTTCCAATGGTCGCGTTGCGCTGGTCACCGGTGCTGCGCGAGGCATTGGTCTGGGGATTGCGGCCTGGCTGATCAGCGAAGGCTGGCAGGTGGTGCTGACGGACCTGGATCGGGTGCGCGGTTCGAAGGTGGCGAAGGTGCTGGGCGACAACGCCTGGTTCATCGCCATGGACGTCTCGAACGAAGGGCAGGTGGCGTTGGGTGTCGCCGAAGTGCTGGGGCAGTTCGGGCGTCTGGATGCGCTGGTGTGCAACGCGGCAGTGGCCGATCCGCACAACATCACCCTGGAAAGCCTCGATCTGGCGTACTGGAATCGGGTGCTGGCGGTAAACCTCAGTGGGCCGATGCTGCTGGCCAAGCACTGTGCGCCGTACCTGCGTGCTCACAGCGGTGCGATCGTCAACCTGGCCTCGACCCGCGCCGGGCAGTCGGAACCCGACACGGAGGCCTATGCGGCGAGCAAGGGCGGTCTGCTGGCCTTGACTCACGCTTTGGCAATCAGCCTCGGGCCGGAAATTCGCGTCAACGCCGTCAGCCCTGGCTGGATCGATGCGCGAGACCCTGGGGTGCGGCGTGCCGAACCCCTCACCGAAGCCGACCATGCGCAGCATCCGGCGGGCCGGGTAGGGACGGTCGAGGACGTGGCGGCGATGGTTGCCTGGTTGCTGTCGAAGAATGCGGGTTTCGTCACGGGCCAGGAGTTTGTGGTCGATGGCGGCATGACCAAGAAGATGATTTACAGCGAGTAGGGTGAGCTGTCTTCAATATTGATTTTGGATGTACCGCCGCCTTCGCGAGCAAGCCCGCTCCCACATTTCAATGCATTCCCCTGTGGGAGCGGGCTTGCTCGCGAAGGCGGCCTGCCTGTTGCCTGCACCCTGAATGACACAATTCTTTCTTTTTCAGAAAAACTTCAATCCTGCTATTGACTTAGCTTCGTTAGGTGCGTAAATTTCGCGGCCTCAGAGAAGCAAAGGGTGATTAGCTCAGCTGGGAGAGCGTCTGCCTTACAAGCAGAATGTCGGCGGTTCGATCCCGTCATCACCCACCACTTCTTGAGACTCTTGCGAAAGCAGGAGGGAAGCTGAAAAGCCTCCACCGACGCGCAGCGGTAGTTCAGTCGGTTAGAATACCGGCCTGTCACGCCGGGGGTCGCGGGTTCGAGTCCCGTCCGCTGCGCCATATTTTCCGAGTCAGGTTTATCCCTGATTTGAGATTGAAAGAGAGATTGAAAAGTCTCGCAGCTTCAATCAGACGAGTTAGGACGCAAGTCCAAAGCGATACGCAGCGGTAGTTCAGTCGGTTAGAATACCGGCCTGTCACGCCGGGGGTCGCGGGTTCGAGTCCCGTCCGCTGCGCCATATCTGCCTCAAGGCCCACTGAACGCCTTGGAGCTACGAAGAAGCCTCTGGTGATCTTCGAGTCGATAGCAAAGACCCTGGTCGAAAGACCGGGGTTTTTTGTGTCTGAAATTTGGCTTTTATGCCACTTCACGCTTACCCATATGACCTTTCTGCGCGTCCGTTGCATAAAGGACTTCCTTCGTAGCTCTGACATTAATTAGAATCACTCTCATTTACGATAACTCCTTGGCACAGGGCTTCTTGAGATGAGTGATGCAGCGATGCCGAAGGAGCAAACCCTCCACGACCTGTACCGCGACCACCGTGGCTGGCTGGAAGGCTGGTTGAGAAGGCGCATGGGCAACGGCTGTGATGCGGCGGATTTGAGCCAGGATACGTTCCTGCGTGTGCTCGCCAGCTCTCAGCGCATCGCTGACTTGCAAGAGCCTCGTGCCTATCTGCTGACCGTCGGCAAACGCCTGCTGAGCAACTTCTACCAGCGTCGCAGCCTTGAGCAAGCCTATCTGGCTACGTTGGCGTCGATGCCTGAAGACTGTGCGCCATCACCCGAACAGCGTTGGTTGCTGCTGGAAACCCTGCAAGCACTGGATGAGCTGCTCGACGGACTGCCAAGGGCGGTGCGCCGGGCGTTTCTCTGGAGTCAGCTCGAAGGCTTGAACTACCAGCAAATCGCCGAGCGCCTGCGGGTGTCGGAGCGCACGATCAAACGTTACATGGCGCAAGCCTACGAGCATTGTCTGTTGGTGGAACTGTGAACAGTCAGTCTTCCTCCGATCCCCGTCAGGCTGTTCGGGCTGCCGCGCAATGGCTTGCGTTGCTCGAATCTGGCGGCGCCAATGAGCAGGATCGTGCGAATTTGCAGCGTTGGCGCGACACCTGCGCCAGTCACGAGCAGGCTTGGCAGAAGGCCCAGGCCTTGCGTCAGCGTTTCGCCGATCTGCCGTCGGCGCTGGCGCTGAGCAGTCTGGACCGTCCTGATCCTGGCCGACGCGCAGTGCTGAAGCGCGCATTGGGCGCTGTGGCGTTGGTGCCGACGGCCTGGCTGATCAGTCGACAATTGCCTCTGGACGTCTGGCGTGCCGACCTGCACACCGCCACAGGCGAGCGCAAAACGGTGCAGCTCGCCGATGGCAGCTCCTTGCAACTCAACACCGCCAGCGCCGTCGATGTGGATGTGCAGAACCGCCGCGTGAAGTTGATCGAGGGCGAACTGTCGCTGAAGGTGCCGGGCATTGCGCCGCTGACGATCCAGACGAAGTTCGGCAACGTTATCCTCAGTCAGAGCGAAGTCTGCGTACGCCAGGAGGCGCGCGGCTGTCGGGTGTCGGTGTTCAACGGTAGCGTGCAGTTGCGGCCCCTGCATGGGCCGGCACTGGCATTGCGCGAAGGGCAGCAGGTCAGCCTTGAAGCGGCGGGTGTCGGCGCGATCACGCCATTCGATGCACTTGCGCCGGGTTGGCGTGAAGGCGTGCTGATGGCGAAGAACCAGCCGCTGGGGGATTTCCTGCGCGAACTCGGCACTTACCGACCGGGTGTTTTGCGCTGGGAGGCTGAACTGGAAAGCCTGCGTGTCACCGGCAGTTTCCGTCTCGACGACACGGATCGCGTCCTCGCGCTGCTTGCGGCCAGTCTGCCGCTGGAGGTGCATTCCCGAACCCGCTACTGGGTCACGTTGCTGCCGCGCAAAAATAGTGTGTAAAGCCTGTCCCCTTTTTTCGACTCGCTTGTCATTCAAGGCATGTGAACGAATCAAGAGAGCAAATTCAATGCCTGTACCTTGTTATCCGCGTCTGCGTCCGTTGTTGCACCTGAGTCTGCTGCTTGGCCTGAGTGCCAGTCCATTGTTCATAACCGCAAGCTGGGCCGAAGAGAGTGCTCGACGCAATTATCAGGTGCCTGCCGGCAGCCTGAGTGATGCGCTGACCCGTTTCGCCGGGCTGTCCGGGGTCAATCTCTCGGTTGATCCGGCGCTGGTCAGCGGTCGCAACAGCAGCGGCCTGTCTGGCGAGTACGCGGTCGAGGAGGGCTTTGCGCGACTGTTGCAGGGTTCCGGTCTGCAGTTGCAAGCGGTCGGCGAGCAGGCGTACATCCTGACCCCGGCGCCAGAAGGCAGCAGCTTGCAACTGGCCCCGACCTCGATTCTCGGTGCCACCGGCGGAGCGGATGGCGAGGTGTATGCCGGCGGTCAGGTTGCGCGTCGCGGTTCGCAAGGTTTGCTCGGCTCGAAAGACTTCATGGAAACGCCGTTCAGCATGACCACCTACACCAGCGAGGCGGTCAAGAACTTGCAGGCGCGCACCCTGGGCGAGCTGATCGCCAGCGATCCTTCCGTTCGCGCCACCAACCCGGCCGGTGGGCGCTATGAGCAATTCACCATTCGCGGGTTCAGTCTGTTCAACAGTGATGTCGCCTACAACGGCCTCTACGGCGTTTTGCCGACCTATACGATCGACATGGAGATGGCCGATCGCGTCGACATTCTCAAAGGCCCGAGCCAGCTCATCAACGGCATCTCGCCGCGAGGTGCCGTGGGTGGCGGGATCAACGTGGTGCCCAAACGCGCGACCGACAAGCCGATCACTTCGTTTACCGGCAACTACGCGTCCGACAGCCAGACCGGCGGTGCCGTGGATATCGGCAGGCGCTTTGGTGAAGACAACAAGTTCGGCATTCGTTTCAACGGCGTAAAACAGTCCGGCGACACCGAATGGGATCACCAGAATGTCGACCGCGAGATGGCCGTGCTGGGCCTGGATTTTCGCGGTGAGCGCCTGCGACTCTCGACCGACCTGGGGCGCACCGAACGCGATACCGACGCCCCGCAGGAGCGCGTGCAAGTTGGCGCCGCCGCACAGGTTCCGCATGCCAGCGATGTCCGCCACAACTATGCGCAGCCCTGGAGCAAGGCGAGTACCAACGACACGTTCGGCACGGTGAACGGCGAATTCGATGTCAGCGATAACGTGATGCTATACGGCGGTGTGGGTGCACGCGAAAGCAATCATGACTTCCTCCGTCATGCTGTTGCGGTCACCAACAACCGGGGCGACTTTAGCGTTCAACCTCGTGACTTCACCCGTGACGAAAGTGTCCGGACGGCTACTGCCGGGGTGCGCAACTGGTTTCACACCGGGCGCGTGAGCCACGAGGTCAACCTGGCTGCCAGTTATTTCTACATGGACTTCGAAAATGGCGGCGCCCGTTATGCCACGGCCAACAGCAACCTCTATAACCCGGTGGTAACACCGACACCTGTCAGGCCCACTCGACTCGATTCGAAGGTCTACACCGAGAATCGCTTCAGCGGTCTGGCGCTGTCCGACACGCTGGGGTTCTTCGATGATCGTGTGTTGCTGACCCTCGGCGCCCGCTGGCAGCGGGTGAAGGTTGACGACTGGGCGGACGATGTCAAAGGCGACACGGCCTACGATGAAGAAAAGGTTTCGCCGTCGGGCGGCATCCTGTTCAAGGCTACCGACAAGCTGTCGCTGTACGCCAACTACATGGAAGGCTTGAGCCAGGGCAAGATCGCGCCATCGACTTCAGTGAACGAGGACGAAATCTTCCCGCCGTTCATCAGCCGGCAGGTCGAGGTCGGCGCCAAGTATGACGCGGGTGCGTTCGCCGTGACCGCTGCGGTGTTCCGGATCAAGCAACCGGCCTATGAAACCAACGCCACGACCCGCGTCTTCGGCCCGAACGGCAAACGCCAAAACGAGGGTGTGGAGCTGAGCGTGTTCGGTGAGCCGCTCAAGGGTTTCCGCCTGCTCGGCGGCGTCATGTACATCGACAGCGAGTTGACTGATACCACCAACGGCACCTTCGACGGTAACCGCGCGCCGGCGACGCCGAAATATAACGTCAACCTCGGCGCCGAGTGGGATGTGCCGACCTTGCAGGGGCTGACCCTGACCAGTCGCGGCATCTATTCCAGCTCGCAGTATCTGGACCAGTCCAACGTCAAGGAAATCGATTCGTGGGAGCGCTTTGATGTAGGCGCCCGCTACGCGTTCAAGGTCGAGGAAAAGAACATCACCTTGCGCGCCAACATCGAGAACGTGGCGGGCAAGCGCTACTGGAGTTCGGCCGGTGCTTCGGATGACAGCGAGCCGGGATTGACGCTGTCGACGCCGCGCACGTACTTGCTTTCGGCGACTGTCGATTTCTGAATCGAACCTGTGGGAGCGAGACAGGCTTGCTCCCACAAAGTAGTGCGGTGTTGCTCAGTAGCCGAACTTGTCTCGCAATCCGTAGTACCAGGCGCCCAACGCCGCAAACGGCGTGCGCAGCAATTGCCCGCCGGGGAAGGGGTAGTGCGGCAAGTCAGCAAACGCGTCAAAACGCTCAGCCTGGCCGCGCAACGCTTCGGCCAACACCTTGCCTGCCAGGTGCGTGTACGTCACGCCGTGGCCACTGCAACCCTGGGAGTAGTAGATGTTGTCGCCCAGGCGTCCGACCTGCGGAAGACGCGATAGGGTCAGCAGGAAATTGCCGGTCCAGGCGTAATCGATCTTCACGTCCTTGAGCTGCGGGAAAGCCTTGAGCATCTTCGGTCGGATGATCGCTTCAATGTTCGCCGGGTCCCGCGCGCCGTACACCACGCCACCGCCGAAAACCAGGCGCTTGTCGCCGGTCAGACGGTAATAGTCGAGCAGGTAGTTGCAGTCTTCGACACAGTAATCCTGCGGCAACAGGCTCTTGGCCAACGCTTCGCCCAATGGCTCGGTGGTAATCACTTGCGTACCGCACGGCATCGACTTGGCTGCCAATTCCGGCACCAGATTACCGAGGTACGCGTTGCCCGCCACGATGATGAACCTGGCCCTGACCCTGCCCTGAGGCGTGTGCACTACCGGGGTTGCGCCGCGTTCGATGCGCACCGCCGGCGATTGCTCATAAATCGTAGCCCCCAACGACTCGACCGCTGCGGCTTCGCCGAGTACCAGGTTCAGCGGATGAATGTGCCCACCACTCATGTCGAGCATGCCGCCAACGTATTGCTCGCAGTTCACCACTTCACGAATGCGGCGTTGATCCAGCAGCTCAAGCTGCGTATGACCAAAACGTTCCCACAGGCGCTTCTGCGATTCCAGGTGGCCCATCTGCTTAGCGGTGATTGCAGCGAACACGCCGCCGTCCTTCAGGTCGCACTGAATATTATATTTGGCGACCCGCTCACGAATGATCCGTCCGCCTTCAAACGCCATCTGCCCCAACAACTGCGCCTGCTTGGGGCCAACGCTGCGCTCGATCACATCGATGTCGCGGCTATAACTGTTAACGATCTGGCCGCCGTTACGACCCGATGCACCGAAACCCACCTTGGCGGCTTCCAGCACCGTGACCTTGAAACCGTTCTCCAGCAGAAACAGGGCAGAGGACAGGCCGGTGTAACCGGCGCCGATCACACAGACATCAGTGTCTACGTCACCCTGCAAGGCCGGGCGCGGCGGAACCGCATTGGCCGATGCGGCGTAGTAGGACTCTGGGTAGGGAGTGTTCGCCATCCTGCTGCCTCTGTTTAATATATTTTACGAGTGCATCGATCCTACCCGAGTTAAAAATCGACCGCCAGCCACCGCAAAATCTTCTTTGCAGCCGAGAAATTAAATATTTTGCATATTCATAGGGTTAGCTCGAAAAAAGGTGTTGACACCCCTCCGGAATTCCGTAGAATGCCGCCTCACAGCAGGCACGTAGCTCAGTTGGTTAGAGCACCACCTTGACATGGTGGGGGTCGTTGGTTCGAGTCCAATCGCGCCTACCAAACAAAATCCGCTCTGCTGGGCGGTCTAGAAGGGCTCACCGAAAGGTGGGCCCTTTTTTGTTGTCTTGGATTTCTTCAGAACGTTCACAAAATATCGGGTTCGTTCACACTGGGCAATGTGAACGCCGATATCAGTTCGTTTTCGGGTGGGATTCTGCTTTGGGGTGGTGGTGGTGGTGGTGGTGGTGGTGGTGGTGGTGGTGGGGTGTTGAAAGTAGTAATCAGCCCTGCGACTGCTTGATGGCAATATCTCGGATGGTTTGGATATTCTGATGGATTGCTGAAAGTACAAACCACACTCCAGAGCCTAGGCAGCCTACGGCGAAGCCAATCAGGGCGCCGATGTACTCGTAGTTGCCCTTCATTGCGAAATACCCCACAACCGTTGCAACGATGATTCCTGCCCAAGCGAAGAAATTCACTACGGTAATCACGATGTCTTTCATTGTCTTTGCTTCCTGCGTGGTTAGAGTCGGGTCACTTTGCCATCATCAGGTTGAGCGGTAAACGGTGGTTCTAAAAGGGTCTTGGCTCGCAACTATATACAGCGGAATTTTGAGATAGGGTTCGCGCCCTTAAAAATCCGAATGACTGTTTTCAATCGCTGAAAATCAGTGAAAAACGGTGCGCTCCAGCTAGGTCGCGGCCTACACGCTCGTTCCATCTTTCACACACAATTTACGCACAGGTTTATCCACAGGTAGTACGTTGCAACACCCTGTGAAACGCATTATCTTGTATCTCGGCGGCGAAAAAACCCTACATGTAGGGGTTTGCCGTTAGCTGCTGACCTCGAACGAGGTACTTAGAAAAGTCTGCGAATGGTCGTGCTTCGGTCTCCACAACTTAGAACACAACCATCCGCACCAACTAAAGCTAAACAGTAGCGATTACGTTAGCCCTAGGGGGACTGCATTGAGCCAAACATTGACGTGATCGTCAACGGTTCTCTGCTGGCCGGTAATCCTTGGGGCTGACAAATCTATCCTTTGCTACAAAGGTAAAACGTCATGCCTAGTAATAAAAAGCAGTCCTCATCGAAGTCGGCCAAACTGGCCTCTGAAACCCTCCGCGATCCGCATGCCTCTAAAATTGCCAAAAGTCTCGCTGCCTCCACGTTGGCCCAAGCCAACACTGGAAAGCAAACGAGTGCTGAGATGGAAACGGTTGCGGGCAAGGTTCTCCAGAGCGACAAATATAGCGAGGAAACGAAAGCCCTCGCTGCGTCTGTTGTCTCCCAATCCAACCAAGAGCGGGGGAATTAATCATGCCTTACCATGCGGTTGTAACGGTCGATTTGGATAACGGCGTCAGCTCAACAGCTCGCACGAAATTCAATGAGGAGCTGAAGAAAAAGAACTTCAGCAAACACAAACTCACGACTCTCTGGACAGCGGTCTTTACGCCAGCGACAACGAGGGAGGGCGCAGTCAAGTATGCCCGCGACAGCATTGATGCTGCGGCTGCATTGGCAGGGATTTCCACCTACGAAGCCTTCGTGTCAATCAGCGAGGCGCCGCCAGTCGAGTGGAAGAAAAGCTCGACAAACCCTCTGTTAGAGGGGCTGCTGCGGTTCCAGAAGTAAAAAGCTTTAGGCCCCACTTCGGTGGGGTTTTTCACGTCTGGCCATCTGGTTTTTAGCTACTGATGATTTTGACGAAGCTTCTCTATAGCTGTGGTGATGGCGTCTGCGTTCAAATCTAACGTTCCCAATGCGGTGGTGATGTTGTCGTGCGTATCGACAGAGCCGCGTGCCTCGATCCACAGCGCCACTTCCTCAAGCCCGGCGGCGATAGCATGTTGGTTGAGGAGAAGTAGTTCCAGTGCGTCAGCCACTGTTTCGTTGTTATCAGTCATGAGGCATCGTCCCTGATTAAGTAAAAAATGTGTTACCGAACCACGGTTGCGTCTTGACCGCTGAAAGGAAGGAAGCACCCGCCAGCAGTTTTCATTAGAAATCGTACTTTGAGCTGGCTTCCTTTTGAGAGGTCATACCCGGCGTTCTTGTCGGCGAAATCGACCTGTAGGTCTTGAGTTCCAATGCCATCCACATTCAACGAAACCTCATCAGACTCCAGCAGAGCAATCTCGCCTTTCCATGTCATCCAGTGATTTTTGTATTTCGCATTGAATATGTCGTCTTTCTTCTGATCGCTATAGGTGCTTTTGCATCCTATGTCCGCGTTTACTTGATTGTAGGCTGCTGTGCTCTCGGGATATTCGGTGGCGGGGGCAGAAGCTGTGTAGGTGCTCCCGGTTGAACTTGTAGGCTTGGTGGGTGCGTTGATCACGCCTTTAATAACAACGTAGGCGAGGCCGACCGCGAGCACGATTCCGATAGTTCTTTTGGCTGACAAGATTCAATCCTTGAAGGGTAGAAGATGCCTTATGGTGGCAGCGTGATGTGATTTGTGTCCAGATGTCAGGCTGGATCGTTCCCTGCTGATTTCCCAAAATCCGTATTTTCAGAATCAGCACTACGACAGCGTTTCAGATATTCCAGCCTGAAAATAAGGAAAGGCGTTCCTGTGCGAACTACCCAGCCGCCCAAATTTTTCATGAGCACTTTCAGGAAGAAGGGGTGGGGGTATTCTGAAAACTGTCGCTCACGCAGCGTTACTTAGTGCTGTGCTCCTAGCTCAACCAGAAACCCAAGCTTTTGAGAAATAACCCTAGGCCGCTGGAAGCTCTGACAGCCTCAGAATGAGACGTTGAAAGCGAGCATCAGGCGACGTACTGCCGTTGGTGTGAACTCGCTACCACGAACCGTACGCAAGCCTTTGGAGTTGAGGCAATCGGCTACTGACTGAAGCGTATTCACTTTGTTGTACAGGCCGGCGAGCAGTGAGGTTGGACAGCCGCTTGATGTGGGTTCACATTCTTCATGCGTTGATCATTAACCCCGAGCGACGTTCGCGTTTCGTTGATGCTATCAAGCCAAATTCGATTTCTATAGTGTTGAACTGTGCGGCTATTTGCCATCATTCAACACCCGATTCCAACCCGATATCCTCCGCACCTCAGCAAATGAAATGGATCAGGGAGTTTTCAGCATAGCTTTTGGGATTTGTCCTACAGCCAGTGCTTGAGCTTCCCGGTAACGTCATTCTGCCCCAGCTACAGGCTGGAATTCCCCGCAACGATTCAAGGACGATTCATGATTTCTTCTGCACGACTGGGTGACAAACATGTCTGCCCAATGCCCGGTCATGGCACCACCCCGATAGCCTCTGCCTCCGCTGACACGAATATCAACTTCATGGGCTCTGCACGTGTTGGCGATACCTGTGGCTGTGGCGCTGTTATCACTACCGGGTTTCCCTCGATTCAAGTGAACGGGAGGCCTATGGCTCACTTAGGCAGTCCCACCAGCCATGGCGGAACAATCATCACCGGATCAGGCGATGTCGGTGGTGGGTTTGTAATGGGGGGCGCTGGCGGTGCAACGATCATCAACTTCATGGCACTCGGTGCATTCCGCCCAGATTGCACTGTGGACGATGAGAAAATGGCCACATTGCTGGCTGATCCGAAGCTGACAGAGAAGGCAACCGCTGCAAATGCGTTGGTAGATCCCAAGGCAGCCGCTAAGCAGCCGGAAACGAAGGCTGAGCCAAAGTCCGACCCCGCTGTTTGCAATGAACCTGACCAAATGCAAGAACTGGCCAGCTACATCGCTGGTGAGATGAACACCAACATCAATAGCCCGTATGTTCGCCAGATGATTGACCTAAATAGCTACGATGCGGCAGCAGAGACGAAGAGGTATGAAGAACTTCCGCTGTATCTCAGGATGGGTTCGGGGCCTGACTTCTACAGCTTGGCACTTGGAAAGAAGGCGAAGGCTTTCGCCATCTGGACGGAGCGCGTTGGACAAAATCGCCCATGGGACCACAAGCCCACATTGCTGAAACTCTTCGGCGGCAAGCCCCGGCACAAACAAGGTGCCTACGACTACTTTTACGACATCTGGTCGAACGTCCACTACGGTTATGTAGGTATGGCCGCTGGGTTTTCAGAAAGCGTTCTCTCGGACGGTGCAGGGGGTGAGCAAATTGCCTCAGACTCTATACGGAAATTTAAAGAACTGGTCACACCGAACACAGGTAGAAAACCACTCCCCGGCCCCCATCGCTCAGAAGATGTTGACGGGCTACGGGCTTGGGACGATGCTCCTGACCGGATATCGATTGGTATCGGTGTAAAGCTCTACAAACAGCACCCCAACGGAGGCATTACAGCCAAGATGGTCATGGACGAAGTATTGGCAGTATCGCCAGAGGAATGGGGGGACGGTGTAAGTGAGCACAAATGCGAAACCAATTAGATATGGGCGGATATTCTCCGTGCTCCTACTCCTATTGCTCTCCCCGTTTGCGTTCTGGTATATCGCAACCCCCACAGTAATCGTCCACTACTCAGAGGATGCGACGGAAAAGCTTGGGTGCGTCTGGAATACACAGAACAGGATCTATAGGAGTGGTCGCGGGGGGTTGTACCCCGGCGAATCGTCGTTAGACTTAGGCCACATCTTCCCAGACGAAAACTTCTTTATGGAGTTCTACTGGTGGGGCAAAAAGACTCGCAACCATTGCGTTAATGTCACCCCGAAGTGGCCGACGACTCATATCTACCTTGATGCGAACGGCGACATTGATACCAGTGAAGGAAGCGGCACGGACACTGATCGCTTGCAGCAGTGCACCACGGACACGGCGAAACCATAAGGTGATATTCCAGAAACTGGCCCAACGCGTGAAGATGACAGCGGGCCAAGCCACCGAGTAATCTCAGCGGAACACACCGCCTCAGGGATTGAAAATGTCAGGACAACAAAACCCAGTACAACTACTGACAACAATGCATAACGAAGCAGCGAGCAAGTTGGACTACTTCATTCTGGGTGTCACGTTAGCCATCTGTGCCTACCTTGCTCAAACCAACCCTTACGCCCAAATCGGCGTGAACAAAGAAACGTTCCTGCTCGGTAGTCTGCTGGTGTTTGCAACAAGTGCCATCTGTGGGTTCAAGCGGATTGAATCGACCATTGCAGCTCTACGAATGAACGCGGCTGCACTTGAAGAAAAGGATCCACAGCTAAGGGCATATTGCCTACAAAGACTCAGGGACAGTCGTGAGTCGCACCACTGGTACAAAGTGCGTAACTACCTTCTGGCCACTGGTCTTCTCTGCTATCTCGCAACCAAGGTGTGGGACTCATACCAAAGCCACGGCTGGATATCTGTGCATTAGGCCGATTTTGACCAATCCCATTTTTCGCCAGAGCTTCGACCATTAGTAGCGAGAATGATCTTGGTGACCCGCTCACACCTAGGGACTGTCATCCTGCACGGCGGTTAAACTGAAGGTGTGAACGAGCGGTGGGTATTCTACATGACTCGTTCCAATCAGATTCCTTGCCGCCGTCAAAATTTCCGATGCACTTCAACATGCGTTTGGCTGTCGAGCTTGGAAAGTAATTCTTGCAGTTTTTCAAGCGGTGCTAAGCATCGAGCAGTGGGCTTGCCCAGAAACGCCCAAAGAGCACCACAAATAACATGAGGTACGTGGCCCCGGATAGCTTGCACAGAAGCATCTGTGCAATAGCCAGCGTTAGGCCGCCTTCGATTCTTTTTTGATCCTGTACACCGTTGCAACACCACAGTCAGCTTGCTTGGCGATCATCTCAGCGGACATCGTTGGGTACTTCTCCATCAGCGTCTGTACCTTTGCCCACTTGGCAGCGTTCCTTCCTTTGCCTGATGGCTTCCATTCAGGGTCAGCAGCCTTCTTGTTTTCCAAACCCTGCTTGATGCGTTCAACACGCTTCTCTTGATCCAGTCGTGCCATGGTGGCCATCAAATCAATCAGCATGTTGTTGATCACATCCATGATTTGACCTGTGATTCCTTTGGCTTCAACCAGCATGTGACTGGTAGGCAAATCAGCTACAACCAACCGCAAACCCTTGGCCTTGATGGTAGCTTTGAGAGTGTCCCAATCAGTCTGTGAGAGGCGGCTGAGGCGGTCTACGGACTCAACCAATAGCACGTCTCCACTCTCGGCAGTATCGAGCAAGGCGAGCAGCTCAGGACGGTTGAGCTTGGTCCCACTGATGTTTTCTGCGTACACGCCAACGATGCTCAATCCTTTCTCGGTAGCGAACGATTCAAGGGCAACTCTTGCACGATTGGCGTCTTGATCTTTGGTCGATGCACGTAGGTACAAGTGGGCATTCATGGGTGGTTATCCTTTGTCATTCGGTTTGATAGTCAAATGATAAACAAATCATATATCTATCATCAATAGGCTATTGATAGTTATTTCCCTGCCTCTATCGCACTACCGGATAGGTCTACTTCTCTGATAGTGGTTTGTGGGGCTGGGTGTGCCTGTGTGAATCTTTACAAGCCTTCGAACAGAGCCGATAGGTCGATGCTCAAGGCATCAGCGAACACCTTGATGGCGTCGAGGCTGGGGTTGGCGCCGCCTGTCTCAACACGGGACATATAGGTTCGAGCAAAACCGCAATGGTCTGCGAAAGCTTCTTGCGTCATGCCAGTGGCAAGACGAAGTTCCCGTATGCGTGTACCGAAGGCTTTGCGGATGGAGGGTGAATACATCCATATATCGTGTGGCAACGATCACTGATCGTGAACACACTAATCGTGACATTGGCTGTATTGCGATGGCATCATGGGCCGCGATTTTGCGTCTCCGAACAACCTCAAAGGACTTTGCTAATGAAGTTTGCTACCTACGTGCTATGTGGGCTTTCCCTCCTTGCATCCGCTGCCATGGCTGATACCTACCCTAAACGCACGTTGATTGCTGGCTCTGTCATCTGTTCTAAGGCTGGTGACTGGAGTGACATGGTCGAAGCATCCACAGATCAAGACGAAGGTGCAGCCGGGCAACTCCTTACCTCTGGAAAGTGCCGGATCATCTCAACCGCAATAAAGGTGAGCTTGATCGAGCCGGAGGAGGATGGTGTAGGTGCACTCATTCTGTTACCAAGCGGTAAGACAGCTAACACCTCTGAGAAATTTCTTCGTTGATTATTAACTGACCAGTCATGCACAGGGGGGCGTATGCAAATACATACCCAAAAAATTGCACTGATTATTGCTGCTTGTTTGTCCTCGTCAGTTTTCGCGGGTGAGGATTTGAGTTCGAGCTACTGGTCCCTCGGTTGGTCCAACAAGGCAACGGTAATAAGTAAAGAAAGTAAGAACACCTACATTCGTCTCATCCCTAGCGATGAGGGTATGCGTCTGGCCTACATCGTTAGCGGTGAGGGTGCGTGCCCTAGCGGGGAGTCGACCTTCAAAGCTCAGGGTGTCGTGAATGGTAAGACATTGAGCTTCTCCGGGAAGTGCACGGATGAATACTACAAGGAGTTGATACCGGCCACGGAGGAGGAAGGGGTTGTCCTGAAAGGCGAGTTCATGACCAAGAAAAGCGTATCGGTAAAAATTGGAACCCTACCAAAGCGCACGTTCACGACCTCAAGATTTGAGTCTGTTTTTGCGACCGCAGGCGGAGTGTAGCGTTAGCACAGGCAATGCGTAGCTGTAGGTTGATTATGCTAGGAAGTGATTGGCGGATTAAATTCATTCATGTGGAATCCGCCTCTCTGGAAAAAGTCAGTCGCAGGCTTTGCCTTGACCGTGCAAATATGTCAGCGATAAAAGCTGTAGTTCGTAGCCAGCTCAGTAATACAAGCTGCACATCTTTCCTTAAGAGTTCCTTAGGGTAGGTGTGCAACTGTGGGTCAGTGCGAAATGTGCCTCTGACTCCACAGGGTTGCGATACGCAGAAAATCCATTAACCAATCATGCTACCTGTGATTCCCGCCAAGCTTTTCTCCAAGCCGAGGCGGTATTGCGATGAATTCCGGTGATGGCGACTACATCAGCGTTTGTCTTTTTCTGTGCAAATAGCTCGTGAACTTTTTGCCTGCGAGGGTCTTCTGTCGTTCTGCGATCCTCAAGTACGGGTGCTTCCAGTGACAGGCTCCAGTCAATGAGAGCGTGGGGCATGTACGTCGATACCAAGTAGTTGGCTACCCGTTCATCCTGAACAAACAGCCGAATTGGCTGTGTATTGCCACTGACACGAATAGCTGTGCGAGTAACTGCTTGGAGACTTACCTCCAGTAGCCGAGTCGTTACAAACGCATCAGTGAAAATGCGGTCGTACTTCTTGGCGAGGTAATCCAATCCGCATTGCTCGGCTGGAGATGGGTTGCCACCAAACAAAAGGATTGCATCGGTTGCAATCATATAGTCATTCAGCCCGCGACTGTCCATCGTGCAAACTGTGGCTTGCCCCTTTGGCAGCCAACGAAAATCGGCCCATTCATTTTTGAAGAGCAGGGGTTTGCTTCCTGCTTTAGATAGGGCTGTATTCAGCAGTGCGTCGATGATCTGTCTTGGCTCACCACCATCATGTTTTTGGGTTCTCTCCCCGTTCAAGGTCGTCAGTACCGCTGATTTACTGTACTTCTTGCCTTGAGGAAACAGTGGATAGATGGTGGTTGGGCACTGATATCCTGCGAAGTCGGGCGTGAACATCGAACGTGTAAAGGTGAATCCGTGCACTTGAGCAAAGCTATCGAATAGTCCCCCTTTCACGTTGGCTCCAAGTACATGAACCTCTTCGGCTGCCGTAAACCGTGACCAACAGTCCAGCTCCAGAATTGGTCGAATGCATCGATTCCCAGAGTCTGTTGCGGAGTCGATAAAAACAGTTTTGCCTAGAAGTAGGGATTGGAAGATGATCGCGCCCGCCTTGCTCAGCATGGATGTACGGTCAGCGGCAACAGCAGCAGCCCGATGAGTTTCAAGGGCGAACTCGACTCCCACCTTTTGCTCTTCACGGAGGAATAGTTGTCCTTCGCTCTCATACGCGACGACATGAATGCTTCCCAGCTCGATAGGGTCGAACCAATAGTAGGGCAGTGAAAGAACCTGCGGAATCTCGTCGACGACCACTATCCATCCATTTAATAGGCGAGGCTCAACCTGAAAGAGACTTTCATGAGTCGTGATCAAGAAATGGTCGCACTTTTCCCTAAGTGCAGATGCCAGCACAGGGCCAACGGGTTGGCAAGTTGTTGAGTTGACTACTCGGAAGGCGATGCCTTTGCAGCGTTGGACGATACTGTCAGTCAGCTTGATAGTTGGTAGCGCCAGCACGATACACTTGCCTTCAGATAGCAAGCGGGGAGCATGCTGGATGAAGCTTTCTGTTTTTCCTGCACCGGGGGCAGCTAGTGCGGTATGAATTGCTTTGTTGCGGGCGATGAATGGCATTGTTTTTTCTCCTTGTTCAAGTTCATTTCAGTAGGCAAGCCCTCGGGTTGTGCCAGTTGGTTATTCGATGCCCACAAAAAAGCCTCATCTAAAACCCTGTCGTAACAGTGTTCGTGTGAGGCTATTCGAGGTGTCGGTCTGTCCGTCGAGACAGGCGATCATCATACACTTTCTAGGTAATAAGTCAATCCGTCCTATTGACTTTCTAAATTGACCAGTGTTGCGAAACCGGTTTTCAGTGGGAGAGAATGGCCCTTGCTTAATCCAGACAGCCATGTAAGCCAGTAAGCACTGGGCAGAACGGAAGTGAGTGCTTGGAGAATGACGAAAGTGATGCAGGTTTTTATGGAGTTTACCTATGGTTTCCAATGGGTTTCCGACGCAGGTGGAAAGGACATACTCATTGATGCTTCCGACGGTTTCCGTTAACCGCTTGTCTTTGAATGGGAGAACTGCCGCCCATTAGCACTCCTTGGGTGGCAGCTCGTTTCATTTGATCAGTCGATGAGGTGCAGCACGTCCCTGACATTTAGGTGGGAGTAACGCGCCACGGATCGAGTATCCCTGTGCCCTGAGACGATCATGATTTGAGCGTTATTGAATCCCTTCTTTGCCACGTTGGTGATTCTGGTGTGCCTGAGCTGGTGCAGCCGGACACTACTGTCTAAGCCCGCCTTGACTCGTGCCAATCGCACTGCCTGAGATACGGCGTGTGGAGTGACAGTGAAGATCATGCCATGTGGATGACGTTCCACAGTGGCCCAGAGTTGGGCGATCTGAAGAATTTCCACTGCACGGTGGGTGAGGGGAACTGACCGTGTACCGTTCTTTCCATCGATCACATCGGCAATACGATCTTTGAGGTGCAGGCAGTCTTTAGTCAGCTTCAGGATTTCAGAGCGCCGCATGGCAGTCTCATAGGCCAGTTCGACAATGGGTTTCATGATGGGTGACAGCTTCGCCAGCAATCGCTCAAGCTCGCTTGCACTAATCACCTTGTCTGAAGACCGATCAGGCTTGGGGAGTGCGATATCACTGACAGGGTTGTGAATGTCGATCAGCAAGCCGCGTTTTGCGAATCGGTAGAACCGCGACATGAAGGCGAGTTGAATTCTGCATGTGGCTGGCTTCACCTTCTTCAATCTCATGATCTTGAAGTCGTTGATCATCTGTGGCGTGATTTCGTGAATGGGCTGCGTGAAGTGTCTGCCCAGATGCTCCACGATCTTCAGTGCGTGGTCGTAGCTGCCTTTACCCTTGAGCATCGTCTCGCAGTAGGTCATGCCCAACGTATATATAGTGTGATGCTTGCGATCCATCGTCACGGCTTCGATCTGGTTCGCCCATAACTCTGCTTCAGCTTTGGTGCTGAAGGTTTTCGACTGTGGAGATTTACCCTTTACCCGTACCTGAGCGTTCCAGTTGCCGGACGGAAGTAAGCGGAAATTAGCCATTGTTGACGCCTCATAATGTGAATGGGCGTTCTGTGAAGCTCTTGAGCACCAAGGCTTGCAGCTTGCTCAAGCAGACCTTGACATGGTGGGGGTCGTTGGTTCGAGTCCAATCGCGCCTACCAAACAAAATCCGCTCTGCTGGGCGGTCTAGAAGGGCTCACCGAAAGGTGGGCCCTTTTTTGTTGTCTGCGATTTGCTAAACGGATCGCAAGTCCTGGACACATCGCGGTGTTCTTTCCGCTTTGATGGGGGAGGGCGTTACTGCTTTGTTGCTTGATCCGACGAGGACGTCGAGGAGAGGGCCAGCAATCACCACCCGTGCAAGCGATAATAGCTGAGCAGGCAATCCCCGATTTTATGGGCTACTACTGACAGGCTGATCCAACTCAAACCTGACTGGAGTCTCTCGATGTTTGCCCACTGGTTTTTTGCGGCGATTCATCTCTTGGCGTTCGCCCTGGGTTTCTGGGCCGTTCTGACCCGCGGCAGTGCTTTTCGGCGGCTGGCCTCGGGGCTGGGTGAGGCGCGCAGCGTCTTGATTGCAGATAATCTGTGGGGCATTTCAGCGGTCATTCTGCTGATCACCGGTGGGATGCGAGCCTTTGCCGGGTACGAAAAGGGCACTGACTACTATCTTCACCAGCCGCTGTTCCATCTGAAGATGACGCTTTTCGTTCTCATCCTGCTGCTTGAAATTGCGCCGATGATCACGCTGATCAAGTGGCGGATTGCGCAGGCGCGCGGCGCAGCCATTGATGTCGGTCGATCGAAGTTGTTTGCGCGGATCAGCCATATCGAAGCGCTATTGGTGATGCTGATGGTCGTGGCGGCCACGGGAATGGCGCGGGGAGTAACGTTTGGTTAGCCGAGTATGAATGCATACTTCCCCAGGCTTAATCCGAAACGTCCGACAGCCATGACGTGAGACATGCCGGTAGTATCGGCTTCACGTTCGGGGATGGGGTGGGATGCAGGAGTGATCGCTGTGCGTGAATCTTTAGCCAGCCGTGGTCCGGGGGCGAACAGGCTGGCTACTGACTGCAGCAGGATTCAGGATTGCGGCTTGTCCGGGGCGGTCAGGCCAGCCTGAATGCGCTGATAGATTTCTTCGCGGTGCACCGCAACGTCTTTCGGGGCGTTGATGCCAATTCTGACTTGCTGACCGCTTACGCCCAGAATGGTGATCGTAATGTCATCGCCAATATTTATGCTTTCACCGACTTTGCGGGTGAGTATCAGCATGGTCTTCTCCTTGATTGCTTTGTAGGGCACCTGATTCGGACAGTGCAGAGGTCGGTGGTATGTATAGATTAGTGCGAAGTTTCACGGTTTGGGTGCCTCTTTCTGACGCGCAGATGCTGCATTGATTCCCAAGGCGTAACTATACAGAGGCCGCCTCCATGATTCTCGTTGTTTTGCGCCCATTTTGCGGCACTCGAGAAGTATTCATGGGTGTTAAAATCTCCGCTTTCGGCATTCAGAGGGAAGCGTTGTGCGCAAAATGGCTTTGGTAATCGCAGTACTGGCATTGGCGGGATGCGGTGAGGATAAGCGCGCTGATGCGCCAAAGCCGCAGCCAGCCGTGGCGGCAGCACCGGCGGCGGTATCTGCGCCGCAGTGGGATCTGGAAGTGCGAGGTGAAATAACCCAGGCTGTCAGCGACCTGAGTGGCTGGCTGATCGAGCACAGTTTCGTTTCCAGCGTGATCAAGGAAAATGGCAAGACCCGCATCCTGATGGGGCCATTCAATTCCAAAGCCGAAGCTGAAGCCAAGCAGGCAGAAGTGCGCGCGGCGCTGACCCGGGCGAAAAAACAGAACATCGAACTGCTGGTCATCGAGCATCCGGTGACTCAGTAAGGCGTCATTGGTCGCCCAAACGCTTGGGCGCCAGCAGCACGATTGAAAACGAAAAAGGCCTGGGGCATTCAATCCCAGGCCTTTTTGTTTTCAACAAGCGCTTAACCGCACGCTTTCATGTCCACCGGCCCGACAAACTCGTTGCCGCGCCCCATCACGCACGCCACGCTCTGGTTGCGCTGACGTTCCCAGGCCTGTACCGGATAGGTTTTGTTCCATGCTTCGTACAGTTGCCGATCCTGTTTCGACAGGCGCAAACCGTACTGCTTGCTCATGTAAAAGTACGTCCGGGCGATCATGCCGCGAATGGAAGGGCGGGGCATGACCTTTTTTGCCTTGAAGTCGACCTGGGTCAGGCACGAACCGTATTGGCCCGATTGCTCCGGCAACCAGCCAAAACTGAAATTGCTGCGATCACCATTCACCTCGCCGATGCTCGGCACCAGATTATGCAAGTCGGCCTCGGCCTTCTGGTAAGTCGGGTCGTAGCGCGTGCAGTTCTTGCGTCCGCCTTCCTGCCAGCACTGACGCTGATGGCCGATCTGCCAGGCGGGGACAATGTGCTCCCACTCGATGCGCGAAGCGCGCTTGGCATTTTTGCGTGGCACATAACCGCAGGCCGACAGGTCCACCTTGTTGCCGGTGTATTTACAGCCGCAATAGAACTCGGTGGATTGCGGGGCGTACAGTTTCCAGGCGACTTTCTTGGCTTCGTTGAAGGTGCGCGGGGCGTCAGCCTGCGCGCCCATCGCGAAGAGCAAAAACAGCAAAGCAAAAAAACGGACACTCATTGACTCAATCTTCCTTCGGCACAACCCAGAAAATCTGCACACCGCCATCGTCGCGGTAGGCGAGGGTGACGTTGTCGTTTTCGTCGATTTCTTCGAGTAATTGCTCCCACTCATCCACTGGCTCGTCCGGAAGTCGGAAGATCAGGGCCGCCTTGGCTTTCTGGGCGGTGGGGGAGTTGATGATTTTCTGAACGCGCATACCCATGCGTACATAGGTGTCAGGAGAGGCAGAGGTGGTGGCCACGGAATTGTCCTTATTAAGCTGTACGTGCATACAGTATTTAACTGTAGGCATTTTCGCAACTGCTTAAAATTCAAGAAAATCCTCTGACAGCAGTTTTTCCCGATTGATGTAGGACGAAGGAGTTTTTTTTATCAGATAGGAGGCCACTCGCCGCAGTGGGCGAGTGGTGAAAGCGGTGCCCGACCGGAACAGGTCGGGCGATGGCGAATCAGTATTCCCAGAACATCCGTTGCAGCTCTTTGCTGTCATTGGTCTTGGTCAGCGCGACCATGGCCAGGATGCGGGCCTTCTGTGGGTTCAGGTCATGGGCCACAACCCAGTCGTACTTGTCGTCAGGCTGTTCGGCGTTACGCAATACGAAGCCACCGGCGTTGACGTGGGAGGAACGAATGATTTGCACGCCATCCTTGCGCAGGGCTTGCAGGGCTGGAACCACGCGCGAAGACACCGAACCGTTGCCGGTGCCCGCGTGGATGATGGCTTTGGCGCCGGATTGATGCAGCGCTTTGTAGGCGGTATCACTCACGTTGCCGTAGGAATAGGCGATTTCGACGTCAGGCAGGCTCTTGATGTTCTTGATGTCGAACTCCGAGTCCATGGTGTGACGCTTGGCCGGCAGGCGGAACCAGTAGGATTTGCCTTCGACCACCATGCCGAGAGGACCCCAGGCACTTTTAAACGCCTCGGTCTTGATGTTGATCATCTTGCTGACGTCGCGACCCGACTGGATTTCATCGTTCATGGTCACCAGTACGCCTTTGCCGCGCGCGTCTTTGCTGCCGGCTACGGCCACGGCGTTGTACAGGTTCAGCATGCCGTCTGCGGACATCGCGGTGCCTGGGCGCATGGAGCCCACGACGATGATCGGCTTGTCGGTTTTTTCCACCAGGTTCAGGAAGTAGGCAGTTTCTTCCAGGGTGTCGGTGCCGTGGGTGATGACGATGCCATCGACGTCTTTGCTGTCAGCCAGTTCGGCCACGCGACGACCCAATTGCAGCAGGTTGTCGTTGGTAATGCTTTCGGAGGCGATCTGCATGACCTGTTCGCCGCGAACATTGGCCAATTGGCTCAGTTCCGGAACGCCGGCGATCAACTGTTCGATGCCGACTTTCGCCGCTTGATACGTCGCGCTGTTGGCGGCGCTGGCGCCCGCGCCGGCAATGGTGCCGCCGGTGGCCAGGATCACCACGTTCGCCAGTTTCTGTTTGGTTTCGACTTCTTTCGCCTGAAGGGCTGTCGGAAGGAGTAGCAGGAGGGCCAAGGCGCCCGGAACAAAAGTCTTGAAAGCAGATGTCATTATTTTTCTCTCTAGTAGTGAGACGGTGCGGATGCAGGTTCATCTAGATGCGCCCCGGACAGATCTGAATGTCTGGGGTGAATGAGAGGGAGCAGGATCTGTACCAGTCATGTCTGGAAATGAAAAATAGCTTTAACCCAATGATTTGTATCAATTATTCGGACTGTGTTGAACGAGGTTTAAACGTCCTGTTGTCCGGTTTTCCGAATATGTTTGTTATTTGCGTTCGGCTCTCCGAAAAGGGCTACGACTTCTGTTGAGCAGGTCTTCTTGCCAGATGGCAAATCATTGCTAAAGAAACCCGCGCGCAGGTCGATGCCTCTCTGAAGGATCTTTTTATTCAGGAGTTCACATGTCGTTTTCGATCGGCTTTCCCAATGCAGGCGCAATCACCATCGGTGGCAAATCCACCGCAACGATCAACGCCTTGAGCGAATCAACTTCCGAGGCTTCGACACTGGCGTTGGGTACCGAGGAGGAGGGTGGCGCAACCAAGGTCCGGACCGGTGGCGGCGCGGCAAACGAAACGAAAACGGACAGTGACAGCGGCGGTGACCAAAGCGTCGCGGTGAAGATGTTGCTCAAGCGTATGCAGGAACTGCAGCAGCAACTGCGCGAACAGCAGCAACAATTGGCGGCGGCTCAAGCGGCGCCTTATACGACGCCGGAAGCCAAAACGGCTGTCGTCATGTCGATTCAGGGGCAAATTGCCAACACCAGCGGGGCGCTGTCGGAGGTCACAGGTAATCTGGTCAAAGAACTGGCCAAGGGCTCCAGCGCGGGTAGTGTGATCAGCACTACGGCATAACCGGTTCTGTTACCGGAAGCACAAAGCGTGCTTTTCGGTCGTTGACAAATAGCGGCAGGATTCGCATAGTTCGGTCTACGCAAACGTTTGCGCGGCACTGCCGATGGCCTGTTCCATCGGCAAACGCGGTGAAACATACGCCAGCGCAAGCGTTGCTCAAGAATAATCATAAGATCGGAGTGAACCCATGAAGCTGCCATTCGCTGGACGTCTTCTCGCTGTCGCTATGCTGGCTGCCGCATCCGCCGCGTTGCCTGTCTCCTCGGCCTTCGCCGACACTGAAAAACCCAAAGTCGCACTGGTGATGAAATCCCTGGCCAACGAATTCTTCCTGACCATGGAAGACGGCGCCAAGGCCTACCAGAAAGATCACTCCGCCGATTTCGACCTGATCTCCAACGGCATCAAGGACGAAACGGACACTGCGGGCCAGACACGTATCGTCGAGCAAATGATTCTGGCCAAGGTCAATGCACTGGTGATCGCGCCTGCTGACTCGAAGGCCATGGTCCCGGTGATCAAGAAAGCCATCGATGCCGGCATCACTGTGGTCAACATCGATAACCAGCTGGACCCAGCGGTCGTCAAAAGCAAAAACATCAATGTTCCGTTCGTAGGCCCGGACAACCGCAAGGGTGCGCGTCTGGTGGGTGAGTACCTGGCCAAGCAGCTGAAGGCCGGTGACGAAGTCGGCATCATCGAAGGTGTGTCTACCACCACCAACGCCCAGGCTCGCACTGCAGGTTTCAAGGATGCGATGGAAGCGGCGCAGATCAAGGTCGTGTCCCTGCAATCCGGTGATTGGGAAATCGATAAAGGCAACAAGGTCGCCGCGTCTATCCTCAGCGAATACCCGCAAGTCAAAGCCTTGCTGGCCGGCAACGACAGCATGGCTGTCGGCGCAGTGTCTGCCGTGCGTGCCGCGGGCAAGGCCGGCAAGGTGCAAGTGGTCGGCTACGACAACATCAACGCCATCAAACCGATGCTCAAGGATGGCCGTGTCCTGGCCACCGCTGACCAGTTCGCTGCCAGGCAAGCCGTGTTCGGCATCGAGACGGCGCTGAAGATCGTCAAGGGTGAGAAAGTCGACAGCGGCACCAACGGCGTAATCGAAACTCCGGTAGAGCTGGTTACCAAGTAGTCCTACTGGCGACACAACGGTGCTCGCCCGTCCGGGCGAGCGCATGGAGAGTTTTTATGTCTGTTTGCGCTCCGAACGCTGTCCTCTCGGTCAGCGGTATCGGCAAGACCTACGCGCAGCCTGTCCTCACCGGTATCGACCTGACGCTGATGCGCGGCGAAGTGTTGGCGCTGACCGGCGAGAACGGCGCCGGCAAAAGCACGCTGTCGAAGATCATTGGTGGATTGGTCACGCCGACCACCGGCCAGATGCAATTCCAGGGGCAGGATTACCGCCCCGGCAGCCGTACCCAGGCTGAAGACCTGGGCATTCGCATGGTCATGCAGGAACTCAATCTGTTGCCGACCCTGTCGGTGGCGGAAAACCTGTTTCTCGATAACCTGCCCAGCAACGGCGGCTGGATCAGCCGCAAGCAATTGCGCAAGGCCGCGATCGAAGCCATGGCTCAGGTCGGGCTCGATGCGATCGATCCGGACACCCTCGTCGGCGAACTGGGCATCGGTCACCAGCAAATGGTCGAGATCGCCCGCAACCTGATCGGCGATTGCCATGTGCTGATCCTCGACGAACCGACCGCGATGCTGACGGCCCGTGAAGTCGAAATGCTGTTCGAGCAAATCACGCGCCTGCAAGCTCGTGGCGTGTCGATCATCTATATCTCCCATCGTCTCGAAGAGCTGGCGCGGGTGGCTCAGCGTATTGCGGTGTTGCGCGACGGCAATCTGGTTTGTGTCGAGCCGATGGCCAACTACAACAGTGAGCAATTGGTGACCTTGATGGTTGGCCGTGAACTCGGTGAACACATCGACATGGGCCCGCGCAACATCGGCGCACCAGCGTTGACGGTCAAGGGGCTGACCCGCTCCGACAAAGTGCGCGATGTCTCCTTTGAAGTGCGCGCCGGCGAGATCTACGGGATTTCCGGTTTGATCGGAGCAGGGCGCACCGAGTTGCTACGCCTGATCTTCGGCGCCGATACCGCGGACAGCGGCACGGTTGCGCTGGGTTCGCCGGCACAGGTCGTGAGTATTCGTTCGCCGGCGGACGCGGTCGGTCACGGCATTGCCCTGATCACCGAAGACCGCAAGGGCGAGGGCTTGCTGCTGACGCAATCGATCAGCGCGAATATTGCTCTGGGTAACATGCCGGAGATTTCCCGCGGCGGTTTCGTCAACAACGGTGACGAGATGTCGTTGGCTCAGCGTCAGATCGACGCCATGCGCATCCGCAGTTCCAGCCCGACGCAGTTGGTCTCGGAGCTGTCCGGCGGCAATCAGCAGAAAGTCGTGATCGGCCGTTGGCTGGAGCGCGATTGTTCGGTGTTGCTGTTCGATGAGCCGACTCGCGGCATCGACGTCGGCGCCAAATTCGACATTTATGCACTGCTCGGTGAGCTGACTCGTCAGGGCAAGGCGCTGGTGGTGGTGTCCAGCGACCTGCGCGAACTGATGCTGATTTGCGACCGCATCGGCGTGCTGTCGGCGGGGCGCCTGATCGAGACATTCGAGCGCGACAGCTGGACCCAGGATGACTTGCTTGCCGCTGCTTTTGCCGGCTATCAAAAACGTGATGCGCTGCTCAACGAAGCAGCGCCTAGGGATCTTCCATGAAAACTGCAACATCTGCCGGTAAACGTAGTGGCAATTTTTACGGCCTCGGCACCTATCTGGGCCTGGCCGGTGCCTTGCTGGCGATGGTCGCGCTGTTCTCGGTCCTGAGCAGCCATTTTCTGTCTTACGACACGTTCAGCACCCTGGCCAACCAGATTCCGGACTTGATGGTGCTGGCGGTCGGCATGACGTTTGTGTTGATCATCGGCGGCATCGACCTGTCGGTGGGCTCGGTGCTGGCACTCGCGGCGTCGACGGTCAGCGTGGCGATTCTCGGCTGGGGCTGGAGCGTATTGCCGGCAGCATTGCTCGGTATGGCGGCCGCCGCATTGGCGGGGACGATCACCGGTTCGATCACCGTGGCGTGGCGGATTCCTTCGTTCATCGTCTCCCTCGGCGTGCTGGAAATGGCGCGTGGTGTGGCGTATCAGATGACCGGCTCGCGCACCGCCTATATCGGTGATGCCTTTGCCTGGCTGTCCAACCCGATCGCCTTCGGCATTTCGCCGTCGTTCATCATTGCCTTGCTCATCATCTTCATTGCCCAGGCCGTGTTGACTCGCACGGTGTTCGGTCGCTATCTGATCGGCATCGGCACCAACGAAGAAGCCGTGCGTCTGGCAGGGATCAATCCGAAACCCTACAAGATTCTGGTGTTCAGTCTGATGGGGCTGCTGGCCGGTATCGCCGCGCTGTTCCAGATTTCCCGCCTGGAGGCGGCGGACCCGAATGCCGGCTCCGGCCTGGAACTGCAAGTGATCGCCGCGGTGGTGATTGGCGGTACCAGCCTGATGGGCGGGCGCGGTTCGGTCATCAGCACGTTTTTCGGGGTGTTGATCATCTCGGTACTGGCGGCCGGTCTGGCGCAGATCGGTGCAACCGAGCCGACCAAACGCATCATCACCGGCGCGGTCATCGTGGTGGCGGTGGTGCTTGATACCTATCGCAGTCAGCGCGCAAGCCGGCGGACCTGAGTCATGGCAACAATCAAGGATGTGGCAGCGCTCGCGGGGATTTCCTACACCACGGTTTCCCATGTGGTGAACAAGACCCGGCCCGTCAGCGAAGAAGTGCGGATCAAGGTCGAAGCGGCAATCAAAAGTCTCGACTACGTGCCCAGTGCCGTGGCCCGCTCATTAAAAGCCAAGACCACCGCGACCATCGGTCTGTTGGTGCCCAACAGCCTCAACCCATACTTCGCCGAGCTGGCGCGGGGCATCGAGGATTACTGCGAGCGTAATGGCTATTGCGTGATCCTCTGCAACTCCGATGACAACCCCGACAAGCAACGCAGCTACCTGCGCGTGTTGCTGGAAAAACGCATTGACGGACTGATCGTGGCGTCGGCCGGTGGGGATGCGGTGCTGGCAGAAGGTCTGGCGGGCGTGCGCACGCCGATGGTGATTGTCGACCGAGGGCTGGAAGGGGTTGATGCGGACCTGGTGCGCATCGATCACGAATACGGCGCTTATCTGGCGACCCGCCATCTTCTGGAATTGGGGCATCGGGATATCGCCACCATTGGCGGGCCGGCCAGTACCAGCGTCGCGCAAATGCGTCTGGCAGGTTATTGCCGCGCCTTGAAAGAGGCGGGCGTCGAAGTGCCTCACGAACGCATACTGGAAAGCGACTTCACCAGTACCGGCGGTTACAGCGCGGCTGCGATCCTCCTGGAAAACAACCCGCCCAGCGCCATCTTCGCCGGTAACGACATGATCGGCATCGGCGTGTTGCGCGCCGCCGCCGAGCGCAATATTCGTGTGCCGAGCGAACTGTCGGTGATTGGCTTCGACGATATCCAGATGAGCCGTTATGTCTATCCGGCGCTGACCACCGTGGGCCAGTCGATCCTGCAGCTCGGCGAGATGGCGGCCGAAGTGCTGTTGCGCAGGATCGCCACCCCGGCTATGGCCACCGATCAACGGATCGTGACGCCCAGTATTGTCCTGCGCGAATCGACTGCGCCGCTGGCCGGTGTGTTTGCCCACTTCCGTTAAACAGAAAGCACCGTTGAAATTGCATTTATGAGTAGTGATGTATGCCAGCAAAAGTAGTGGTGATAGGCAGCCTGAACATGGACCTGGTGACCCGGGCCTCCCGGCTGCCCCGTGGCGGTGAAACGCTGATTGGTGAGTCGTTTGCCACGGTCTCCGGTGGCAAGGGTGCGAATCAGGCGGTTGCTGCGGCGCGACTGGGTGCGCAGGTGTCGATGGTCGGTTGCGTGGGCAGCGATGCCTATGGCGAGGAGCTGCGCGGAGCGCTGTTGGCCGACCGTATCGATTGTCAGGCGGTCAGCACCGTCGATGGTGCCAGCGGTGTGGCGTTGATCGTAGTCGATGACAACAGCCAGAACGCGATCGTGATTGTCGCCGGTGCCAACGGTGCACTGACGCCGGCAGTGATTGACCGCTTCGATGCGGTGTTGCAGGCAGCGGATGTGATCATCTGTCAGCTCGAAGTGCCGGATGCCACGGTCGGTCATGCGCTCAAGCGCGGTCGTGAACTGGGTAAAACCGTGATTCTCAACCCGGCGCCCGCCAGCCGACCGTTGCCGGCAGACTGGTATGCGGCCATCGACTATCTGATCCCTAACGAGAGCGAAGCCTCGGCCCTTAGCGGTTTGCCGGTGGATTCACTGGAAACCGCCGAAGTCGCGGCGACCCGATTGATCGCCATGGGGGCCGGCAAGGTGATCATCACCCTCGGTGCCCAAGGCTCGCTGTTTGCCAATGGCAACAGCTTCGAACACTTTCCTGCGCCGAAGGTAAAGGCGGTCGATACCACGGCGGCGGGCGATACCTTTGTCGGCGGTTTTGCTGCCGCACTGGCCGCAGGTAAAAACGAGGCGCAAGCGATCCGTTTCGGCCAGGTCGCTGCGGCGCTGTCAGTGACCCGTGCCGGCGCGCAACCCTCGATCCCCACTTTGTCCGACGTACAGGCCTTTAAAGCACCATGAAAAAAACACCGTTGCTCAACATCGCGCTGTCGCGACTGATCGCTTCCCTGGGGCATGGCGACATGGTCGTGATTGGCGATGCCGGCCTTCCGGTTCCGCCGGG